>SKRP01000197.1 GCA_007118445.1 Natronohydrobacter sp. | reverse complement strand
TTCACAGTGATTCTGCAGCGCGCGGCACTGGCCGCCGATCTGGTCGCAGGTCGCGATTACGACTGGTCCGATTTCGTCGCCGGGGCCAGCCCGGCGGGTTGTGTCCCGGTCGAGGGCAATCATCCGGCCTATGTGCTCTATACCTCGGGCACCACAGGCCAGCCCAAAGGTGTGATCCGTGCGACAGGCGGCCATCTGGTCGCGCTGCAATGGACGATGAAGAATATCTACAATGTCGATCCGGGCGATGTGTTCTGGGCGGCGTCGGATGTGGGCTGGGTCGTGGGCCACAGTTATATCTGCTACGCGCCGCTGATCGCAGGCAACACAACCATCGTGTTCGAGGGCAAACCGGTCGGCACCCCCGATGCGGGCACGTTCTGGCGCGTCATTTCCGAACATGGCGTGAAAAGCTTCTTCACGGCGCCCACGGCCTTTCGCGCGGTCAAGCGCGAGGATCCCAAGGGCGCGTATGTCACGAAATATGACCTGTCCTGCCTGAAACAGGTCTATCTGGCCGGTGAACGCGCAGACCCGGACACGATCCGCTGGGCCGAGGATCAGCTGAAAGTGCCGGTGATCGACCACTGGTGGCAGACCGAAACCGGCTGGCCGATGGCGGCGAATCCGGTCGGGGTTGAATTGCTGCCGGTGAAACTCGGCTCGCCTGCCGTGCCGATGCCGGGCTATGACATTCAGGTGCTCGACGAGGGTGGCCAGCCCGTTGCGGCCGGTGAACTGGGCGCAATCGCGGCGAAACTGCCGTTGCCACCGGGCACGCTGCCCAATCTGTGGAATGCCGAGGCGCGGTTCCGCAAGAGCTATCTGGACCAGTTCCCCGGCTATTACGCCACGGGTGACGCAGGCTATATGGACGCGGATGGCTATGTCTACATCATGGCGCGCACGGATGACGTGATCAATGTCGCGGGCCACAGGCTGTCCACAGGCGCGATGGAAGAAGTGCTCGCCAGCCATCCTGATGTGGCCGAATGCGCTGTGATCGGGGTCAGTGACGATCTCAAGGGGCAGTTGCCGCTGGGGTTCATGTGCCTCAACAATGGCGCGACCAGCACGCCGGAAGATGTTGTCAAGGATTGCGTCAAACTGGTGCGCGACCAGATCGGCCCGGTTGCGGCCTTCAAGCTTGCAGTGGTGGTGGACCGCCTGCCCAAGACGCGCTCGGGCAAGATCCTGCGCGGCACGATGGTCAGCATCGCCGACAGCAAACCCTTCAAGATGCCTGCAACGATCGACGACCCGGCCATACTGGAGGAAATCGCGACCGCCCTGCGGCGTCTGGGCTATGCAACAAGCTGAGCCGCTGCAGTATCCGCTTAAGTTGACCCAACGGCAACCGCAATCAGGTTGAAGATGCATCGGTAATCAGCGTAACATTCCCCTATGGACGGACATAGTGCCCGGCAGGGAGGAATGGTGCCTCGCCTGCTGTCTGGGTGAGTGATGATTTCATGCTATCAACACAGTTTGACATGACATTGCTTGGGTCGCTGCTCGAAATGGGCGGCGAAGGTCTGCGTGTGCAGCTGATTGCTGATCTGCGCCATGCCGAGCAGGAGCTGGAAACCTGCTGCATGGTGGAGCGCTTCGCCGAAGACGCATCGACCCAGCATATGGCGCAAGTGCTGCACAGCCTGCGGGGACTTGCCATGACCATCGGGGCACATCAGCTCACGGCGGCTTGCCGTCATGCAGAAGAGCTGGGCGATGATGTCAGCCGCGAAGCGCTGGTGGCCAGCCTGTCGCAGGTGCTTCAGCAAAGCGCCAGCACGCGGGATGCGATTTCTCGTTACGGCAGGCAAGGGTCATGACCATCGCGCAGGCGCATCCGGGGCTGATGCTGGTCGAAGACACACCGTCCCTGCAGATGCTCTACCGCGCCGTGCTCAACAAGGCGGGTTTCAAACCTTTCTGCGCCTCGACCGGGGAAGAGGCCGTGCGGCTGTTTTCCGCGCGCAAACCCTCTGTCGTGCTGCTCGATCTTGGCCTGCCTGACCGCGATGGGCTGTCCCTGCTCACGGAAATGCTGCAGGCGGCGCCGGAAACCCGCGTGATCGTCATCACGGCAAACGGATCGGTCGACAAGGCGGTCGAGGCCACGCGCAAGGGGGCGCATGATTTCCTTGTGAAGCCTCTGGGCGATGTGCGTCTGGTCAGCACCGTCGCCAATGCCATGACCGAATACCGGACGATGTCGGACAAGCAGGGCAGGGATCCGGCACATGCCCAGCTCTGTCAATCCACTTTCATCGCCCGCTCTGCGCCGATGCGCGAGGTGCAATCCATCATAGCAGCGCTTGCGCGTTCGAGCGCGCCTGTTTTCATCCGCGGGGCCAGCGGCACGGGCAAGAAGGCCTGCGCCAGCATCATCCATCTGCGCTCGGCACGGGCCTCCAGACCCTTTGTCGCGGTGGATTGCGCGCTACCCGACCCGCACGCGCTGGAGGCCGCATTATTCGGCACCGGAACATCTGACGGCGAAGCCGGGGCCAGCGCGCTCCACCGGGTTCAGGGCGGCACGCTGTTTCTGCGCGCGCCCGAGATGCTGCCTGCGGAATTGCAGACAAGACTGCTTTGCGTGCTTGATGCCGGGGTTGATCCGGATCAGCGCAGCACCCGTGCGCCGCTCGATTTCCGGGTCATCTGTGCATCGCGCAACGACCCGCAGCAGGCGATGCAGGCGCAGCAATTGCGCGACGATCTGTATTACCGCCTTTATGTCCTGCCCCTGACCCTGCCCCCGTTGGATGCGCGCGGCGAAGATCTGCCCCTGCTGGCCGAGCATTTCCTCCAAGACATCGCCACGCAGGAAGCCAAGAGTTTCACCCGGATCGCGCCCGACGCGAAGGCCCGGCTGCAGCGGCATGACTGGAAGGGCAACCTGCATGAGCTGCGCAATATCCTGCGTCAGGCCGTAGTGTTGCATGACGGCCCGGAACTGACTGCGGCGATGCTGTCCGCACTGCCCGATGCCCCTGCGGCAAGCCCGCATACGCCCCCCGCGCCGCCCGATCTTGACCACGCGCTCAGCGGCAAGACCCTGGCCGAGATCGAGGCATTTGCCATCCGCGCTGCGATTGCCCGTCATGGCGGCTCGATCCCGCGCGCGGCGCAGGAACTGGACATTGCGCCCTCGACGATCTACCGCAGGCGCAATGACTGGTCTGACCAAGACGCCTGACAGCCCCCGTTCGGTGCTGATCACGGGCTGTTCCTCCGGGATCGGCCTGCACGCTGCCCATGCGCTGCAGGCGCGCGGCTGGCGGGTGTTTGCCACATGCCGCGCCCCTGCCGATTGCGCCCGGCTGCAGGCCGAGGGTCTGGAAAGCTTCGTGCTCGATTACACCGACAGGGCCAGCATCACCGCTGCTGTGCAGGAAACGCTGGCGCGCACCGGCGGGCGGCTGGATGCGCTGTTCAACAACGGGGCCTATGCCATTCCCGGCGCAACCGAAGACCTGCCCACGGATGCGCTGCGCGCGATCTTCGAGACCAATCTGTTTGGCTGGCACGAACTGACCCGGCAGGTTCTGCCGGTGATGCGCGCGCAGGGCGCGGGCCGGATCGTGCAGAATTCCTCCGTGCTGGGGCTGGCCGCGCTGAAATGGCGCGGGGCCTATGTGGCGACGAAATTCGCGCTTGAGGGGCTGAGCGATGTGCTGCGGCTGGAAATGGCCGGAACCGGGGTCGAGATCATCCTGATCGAGCCGGGCCCGGTCACATCGAAGATCCGCGAGAACTCGATCCCGCATTTCGAGCGCTGGATCGACTGGGAAAACAGCCCCCGCGCGCAGGAATATCGCGACGGGCTGCTGGCGCGGCTCTATGACCAGCGCGACCCGGATTTCTTTGAGCTGCCCCCCGAGGCCGTGACCCGCCGCCTGATCCATGCGCTTGAAGCGCCCCGCCCCCGCGCGCGCTACCATGTGACCACGCCGACACGGGTTCTGGGCACGCTGCGCCGCCTGCTTCCGACCCGCGCGCTGGACTGGGTTTTGCGGAAATTTTGACATGGTCGCCATGTTTGGGTTCGCAATCCCGCCCTGCCCCGCTAAGTTGCGCAGGGTTATCCACTGAATGGAGACTGCCATGCTGTCCGATCCGCTGTTCCTGCTCGCTGCTGCTGCCGCGCTTGGCGTGCTTGTCATTCTGGCCGTGGGCATTGGCGGCTTTGCGAAAGGTGGCGAGTTCAATCGCAAGAATGGCAACCGCATGATGCGCTGGCGGCTTTATGCGCAATTCGGCGCGGTCGTGCTGATCATGGTGTTTGTCTATTTCCGGCAAAAAGGGGCCTGACATGGTCGTTCTGAACAAGATTTACACCCGCACCGGCGATGCGGGCGAAACCGCGCTCGGCAATGGCACGCGCGTGGCCAAGCACAGCCAGCGCGTGACCGCTTACGGCACGGTCGATGAGCTGAACGCGACCATCGGGCTGGCGCGGCTGCACGCGCAGGGCGACATGGCCGCGGCCTTCGCCCGCATCCAGAATGATCTGTTCGATCTGGGCGCGGATCTCTGCCGCCCCGAAATGGAGCGCGACCATGAGGCCGAATACACGCCCTTGCGCATCGTGCCCGCGCAGGTGGACCGGCTGGAGGCCGAGATCGACGCGATGAACGCGAAGCTGCAGCCGCTGCGCAGCTTCATTCTGCCCGGTGGCTCGGCTCTGGCCGCGCATCTGCATCTGTGCCGCACTGTGGCGCGGCGGGCCGAGCGCGAAACCGTCGCGCTGTCCACCATCGAGGGCGTGAACGAATCGGCGGTGAAATATCTCAACCGCCTGTCGGACTGGTTCTTCGTGGCCGGTCGCATCGCCAATAATGACGGGGCTGATGACATTCTCTGGGTGCCGGGCGGCAACCGTTAGCGCCCTCACCGCCTGAGACGCGGCGTCGCAGCGCAAACTTATGTCGATTTTGCACTGTTTTCCGGGCGGGCGCGTCGCTACAACCTGTGCCAATAGTATTCGAGAGGGAGAAACACGCTGATGAAGGTGCTCGTGCCAGTCAAACGCGTGATCGACTATAACGTGAAAGTCCGTGTCAAAGCGGATGGCAGCGGCGTCGATCTGGCGAATGTGAAGATGTCGATGAACCCGTTTGACGAGATTGCTGTGGAAGAGGCGATCCGCCTGAAGGAAAAGGGCGTGGCCTCGGAAATCGTGGCTGTGTCCATCGGCGTGAAACAGGCGCAGGAAACCCTGCGCACCGCCCTTGCGATGGGGGCCGACCGCGCCATCCTGATCGTGGCCGCTGATGATGTGCATACCGATATCGAACCGCTCGCGGTTGCGAAACTGCTCAAGGGTGTGATCGACGAAGAGCAGCCGGGTCTGGTGCTGTGTGGCAAGCAGGCCATCGATAATGACATGAACGCAACCGGGCAGATGCTGGCGGCGCTCACGGGCTGGGCGCAGGCGACCTTTGCCTCTGAGGTCAATGTGGATGGCGACAGCGCCACTGTGACGCGCGAAGTCGATGGCGGTTTGCAGACCATCAAGGTCAAGCTGCCCGCGATCATCAGCGTGGACCTGCGCCTGAACGAGCCGCGTTATGCTTCGCTTCCCAACATCATGAAGGCGAAGAAGAAGCCGCTCGATGAAAAGACGCCTGCTGATTACGGCGTCGATGTCAGCCCGCGGCTGAGCGTGGTCAAGACCTCGGAACCCGCCGCGCGCGCGGCGGGCGTCAAGGTGGCATCGGTCGATGAGCTGGTGGCGAAACTCAAAGATGAAGCGGGGGTGATCTGATGGCGGTTCTTCTTCTGGCAGAAGTCACCGATGGCGTGCTGAATGTGGACGCGACCTCGAAAGCCGTCAGCGCTGCGGCCAAACTGGGCGATGTGACCGTGCTTTGCGCTGGCGCGAAAGCCGCAGATGCAGCCGCTGAAGCGGCCAAGATCGACGGTGTGGCGAAAGTGCTCTGCGCCGAGGATGGCGCGCTCAGCCACCGTCTGGCCGAACCCACTGCCGCGCTGATCGTCTCGCTGGCAGGCGATTACGGCCATGTCGTGGCCCCGGCGACGACGGATGCCAAGAACATCCTGCCGCGTGTGGCAGCACTTCTGGACGTGATGGTGATCTCGGATGTCTCTGGCGTGGTCGATGCTGACACATTCGAGCGCCCGATCTATGCGGGTAACGCGATCCAGACCGTGAAATCCTCGGATGCGACCAAGGTCATCTCCTTCCGCACTTCGACTTTTGATGCGGCCGGTCAGGGCAACAGCGCCCCGGTCGAGACAATTTCGGCGGCGGATAATCCCGGTCTTTCGGAATGGGTCGAGGACAAGGTTGCCGCGTCGGATCGTCCCGAACTGACCTCGGCCAAGGTCGTGGTCTCGGGCGGGCGCGGTGTCGGCTCGGAAGAGGATTTCAAGATCATCGAAGGGCTGGCTGACAAGCTCGGCGCGGCTGTCGGTGCCTCGCGTGCCGCCGTCGATTCGGGCTATGCGCCGAATGACTGGCAAGTGGGTCAGACCGGCAAGGTTGTGGCACCGGAGCTTTACATCGCGGTGGGGATTTCCGGCGCGATCCAGCACCTTGCGGGGATGAAGGACTCGAAAGTCATTGTCGCCATCAACAAGGATGAGGAAGCGCCGATCTTCCAGGTGGCCGATTATGGCCTTGTGGGCGATCTGTTCACGCTGGTCCCGGAACTGAGCGAAAAGCTCTGATCCGGACCCGATCAATCACAAAGGCCGCCCCGAACCGGGCGGCCTTTTTTCTTGCCCGATGCGGCACGCATCGGGCAGCGCCCGCGAGGCGTGCAGGG
>SKRP01000204.1 GCA_007118445.1 Natronohydrobacter sp. | reverse complement strand
TGCAATTCACCCCCCTGCGTCAGACGCGGATCAACGGGCGCGACGTGCCGACCCATTGGCAGATCGACTGGGCCGAGGGCGAAGTGTCCATAACGACCGAGCCCCTGAACCCGCAAGCCTGGATGGACCTGTCGGTGCAATATTGGGAAGGGCCGCTGCGCTTTTCCGGCAGCCATAGCGGGCGCGGCTATCTGGAGATGACGGGGTATTGATGCCGCTCGCGCGCCTGCCTGCCCTTCAGGTGGCGCGCAGTACGTGACGCATGAAGGGCAGACAGGCGCAACAGATGACGCGGCGTTTCAGGTGACAGCGCCCGCGCCAGAGCGTTATCTCGCCCCAGACCTGAGCCAGAAGCAAGGACGACCCCAATGCCCTACCCCCATCTGCTCGCCCCCCTTGATCTGGGCTTCACCACGCTGAAAAACCGCGTGCTCATGGGGTCCATGCATACCGGGCTGGAAGAACGTGGCGACTGGGGCCGGGTCGCGGAATATTACACCGAACGCGCGCGCGGTCAGGTGGCGCTGATCGTCACCGGCGGCATGGCCCCGAACCCAGAGGGCGGCGTGTTCCCCGGAGCGGCGGGTCTTTACTCGGGTCAGGACATCGCCAATCACCGCTCTGTCACCGATCGCGTCCATGCCGAGGGTGGCAAGATCGCGATGCAGATCCTGCATGCGGGCCGCTACGCCTACGGCCCCGATTGCGTGGCCCCTTCGGCGATCAAATCCCCGATTTCCCCCTTCAAGCCGCGCGAATTGGATGAGGCCGGGATCGAGAAACAGATCGCAGATATCGTGACCTCTGCCCTGCACGCGCAGGAAGCGGGTTATGACGGGGTCGAGATCATGGGCTCCGAGGGGTATTTCATCAACCAGTTCCTCTGCGCGGCCACCAATCACCGCACGGATCGCTGGGGCGGCAGCTATGAAAACCGCATGCGCCTGCCCGTAGAGATCGTCCGCCGCGTGCGCGAAGGGGTCGGGCGCGAATTCATCCTGATCTACCGCATCTCGCTGATTGATCTGGTCCCCGGCGGGCAGAATTTTGACGAGGTCGTGCAACTTGCCCAAGCCATCGAGGCAGCCGGGGCCACGATCCTGAACACTGGCATCGGCTGGCACGAAGCCCGCGTGCCCACCATCGCCACTTCCGTCCCGCGCGCGGGCTGGGCCTGGGTCACGCGCAAGCTGATGGGCAAGGTGGGCGTGCCACTGATCACCTCGAACCGGATCAACACGCCCGAAGTGGCCGAGGGCCTGCTTGCGGGCGGGGCCGCCGATATGGTCTCGATGGCACGGCCCTTCCTTGCCGATCCCGATTTCGTGGCCAAGGCCGCGCGCGGAGCGGCGGCGGACATCGCGCCCTGCATCGCCTGCAATCAAGCCTGTCTGGACCACACGTTTCAGGGCAGGATTTCCTCCTGTCTGGTCAATCCGCGTGCCTGTCATGAGACGGAACTGAATTACACCCCCACGGATGCACCCAAATCCATCGCCGTCGTGGGCGCGGGTCCGGCCGGTCTGATGGCCGCACTCGTGGCCGATCAGCGCGGCCACAAGGTCACGCTGTTCGACGCCGACGATCAGATCGGCGGGCAGTTGAACATGGCCCGCGTGATCCCCGGCAAGGAAGAATTTCACGGGCTGGTGGACTGGTTCACGGGCCAGATCGCGCGATCCTCGGTTGATCTGCGCCTGAACACCCGCGCCACACCCGAGCTGCTGGCCGGGTTCGACGCGGTCATCCTTGCCACCGGCGTCACGCCGCGAGATCCGCAGATCAAGGGTCAGGACGCGCCCCATGTGCTGCGCTATATCGATGTGCTGCGCGGCAAGGCCCCGGTGGGCGCGCGCGCGCTGGTCGTGGGTGCAGGCGGGATCGGCTTTGACGTGGCTGAATACCTGACCCATCAGGGCAAAAGCCCCACCGAGGATCTGGCGCTCTGGCAGCGCGAATGGGGGGTGGCCGACCCTGCCGAGGCTCCGGGCGGGCTAGCCCCCGCAGGCCCGAAACCTGAAGCGCCCGCGCGGCAGGTGACGCTGGTCCAGCGCAAGGCGGGCAAACCCGGCAAGGGGCTGGGCAAGACCACTGGCTGGATTCACCGCGCCGCGCTGGCCGCAAAGAGCGTGAAAATGCTGGGCGGGCTGGAATACCGGCGCATCACGCCCGAGGGGATGATCGTGGCACGTGACGGGCAGGAAGACCTGCTTGCAGCGGATAGCATCATCCTGTGCACCGGGCAGGAACCGCTGCGCGATCTGGTCGATCCGCTTGCAGCGCAGGGAATGCGGCTGCATGTGATCGGTGGCGCGGATGTGGCAGCCGAGCTCGACGCGAAACGTGCGATCGATCAGGGCGCGCGTATCGCCGCAGCCTTGTAGCCTGCCCTGATGTAAGGTGCGTGCCATGGCACGCACCCCGGGTCAGGCCCGACTTGCGTTGATATCGGCAACTCTCTGCCTTGTGTTCTGCCGGTGATCAAATCCTGACTTTCGCGGCGCGAAAAAACCGCTATGTGTGTGCCATGTATCTGTCGCGCCGAAAACTTCTGCTCACCCTGCCCGCGGTGTTGTTCGCCAGCCAGGCAGCAGCACAACGCATCCCGCTGTCGGAAATATCACGTTACTTCAATGGGTTCTCGACAGCACAGGGGGATTTCACGCAGATCAATCCGGACGGGACTATCTCGACCGGACGGATCTATATGCGCAGGCCGGGGCGAGTGCGCTTTGAATATGACCCGCCGGACCGGTCACTGGTGATGGCCGGCGGCGGACAGGTCGCGATTTTTGACGCCCGTTCCAATCAGGGTCCGAACCAGTATCCGTTGCGCCAGACACCGCTGAACCTGATCCTGGAGAGCAATGTCGATTTCTCCAACCGCCGTATGGTGGTCGGGCATACAGATGACGGCACCACCACCAGTGTCGTCGCGCAGGATCCCGACAATCCGCAATACGGATCGATCCGACTGGTGTTCTCGGCAAATCCGACCGAATTGCGTCAATGGGTCATCCGCGATGATTCCGGCGCTGAGACCACGGTCATTCTGGGCAATATGACCTTTGGGGGGGAGCTCGCCGCGCGCCTTTTCAACATCACCGCAGAGATGGATGCCCGTCGCCGCTAGGAGCATCGCGCCCCTGCTTTGCAATCGGGGCCTTGATGTCGCGCAGTTTTGAAGCCCTGCTCTGGCCTGCGCCATGGTTTTGCCTTAAATTCGTCGTCAAACCGCTTCAAAACCTGATAAAACATGATGAGCTGGAAACAATCCCCGCAACGATCGGGGATCTGAACTCAGGTGGGTGCATGGTTGATACGCGGCGTCTGGAAAAGCTGATGAGCTCTGCCGAGCCTGTCACCACGAGTGACCGGACCGGGCGCGATCCGGTGCAGGGGCGGCGTGTGCTGGCTTTGTCAGGCCATCGCGAAATGCGCCGGGCCGGGCAGGGCCGTGCGCGCAGCGCCCAGCGGCAGGCCGTGATCGACGCCAACTGGGAAGCGCTTGCGCGCTGTCAGCCCGATCCCGCTTCCGATCCGGCGATACGGCAGTTCAATGCGATGGCCCTCGAATCCGGCATCGTGTCGCGCTTCGATCTGCTGCGCACGCAGCTGGTGCAGCGGTTTCGCAACCGCGACATGGTGACCCTGGGCATCACCGGCCCGAAAACCGGCACAGGGTCGAGTTTCGCGGCAGCGGGTCTGGTTGCGGCGCTGGCCCGGCGCGGTGACTTGCGGGTGATCGCGATGGACCTGAATCTGCGCGCGCCCGCATTGCATCGCTATTTCGAGATTGCCACCGAGCGGCCCGTTCAGGACATGCTCAGCGGCGAAGTTCCGCCCGAGGCATTTCTGCGCAGACTGGCCGCGCGCGTGGCGCTGGCACCCGGCATTCCCGCATCAGACGCGCCGGGCGGCATCGCGCCCGAAGACCTCGTCACCACGCTTGGTGAACTGACCGACAATTACGCCCCCGACATGATCATATGCGACCTGCCAGCCTTGCTGGACGGCGATGCCGCGCTTGAAATCTGCAGCCATCTTGATGCTGTCCTGATGACAGCAGACAGCCATCGCACAAAAGCGGATGAAATCACGGCCTGCGAGCGGTTGCTGAGCGGACAGACCGAATTTCTGGGGGTTATCCTCAATAATTACACAGGTGCCGATCCGATCTGAGTGCACCTCAGCGTAGAAGTGAGTAAAGATTTCATGGGCCCGATCCAGTCCTTTCAGGAATTGCGCGATTTCCTGCGCCGCCGCATGGCGCTTATTGTGCTGGCACTGGGTATCGCGTTGCTGTTGGGAGTGCTGGTGGCGCTGCGCTCGGTCCCGGTCTATCAGGCGATTGCCGTGCTCTCGACGCGGGTCGAGGCTGTGTCCGATGATGCCGTGCGCAGTTCCAGCACCGGCAATGCCGCGCGGCTGATGCAGCTGATCGAGCAGCGTCTGACCTCGCGCGAGACCATGCTGCGCATTGCCGATGATTACGAGATGTTTGTCGGGCAGCCCGCGCAGGAACGGGCCGAGTTGATGCGCAATGCGATCACGCTGATTTCGCAGGCGGCGGTCGCTGTCGGTTTCGGCTCGGACGGCTCGCTGGCCTCGATGATCATCATGGTGCGGGCGGATTCCGGTCCGAAATCGGCGGCCATCGCCAATGAACTGGCGGAAATGGTTATCGCCGAAACCGGGGCCAGTCGGACGGCCCGCGCGCGCGAGACATTGCAATTCGTCGAGGTCGAGCAGAGCCGCCTGATCAGTGACCTGCGCGCCCTGCAACAGGAAGCGCGCGAATTTTCAAGACAGAATCATGATGTTCTGTCCTATGGTGTCGATTTACGCCGCACCGAACTGGGCCAGATCATCACGGATATCCAGGACGCACGGCGCGATATCACCGCTGCGGAAACCGAACTGGAGACGCTGGTTGCGCAGAATACCTCGCCGCGGCGGCAGGCGACACTGCGCGACCAGGTCAACAGGCGCAGCGCAGAGCTTGACCGGCTGCGCGCGCAACAGGAGGAATTCGAGCCTTTTTTCCGCCGCGCCGCCGAGGCCGAGCGCGAAATGGCGATCCTGACCGAACGCGAGGCGCGTCTGCAGGACCGGCTTCGCGACGTGTCGGGTCAGGTTGCCACAGCACAGGCTGCCTTGCGGCTGGAAGAGGATCAGCGCAGCGCCACTTTCGAGCTGGTCGAGGAAGCGACTGTGCCGGACTATCCGATTTCGCGTTCGCGCAAACGGACTGTCATGATGGCGGCGGTTACCGGAATCATTCTCGGGGTAGTTGCGGCCTTTGCCTATGAGTTGCTGCGCCCGGCGCTGCGCAGCGCCCGTCAGCTCGAACGCGAACTGGGCATGCGGCCGGTTCTGGTGCTGCCGGAACTGGTGCTGCCGTCCGAGCGGCGCAAGACCTGGCTGGGCTGGATCGCGGGCGGCTGTCTGTTCGTGCTGGCACTGGCGGCCATTTTCCTGTCACAGCAGAGCATGTAGCGGGGCGGGTGGATCATGCCGAATCCGATTGCCTATCTGGTATTGCTGCTCTGGCCTCTGGCGATCATGTGGATGTTTCGCAAGATGCCGCCCGAACGCGCTTTCATCTGGGCCATTCTGGGCGGCTACATGCTGCTGCCGGAAGCGACCGAGATCAACCTGCCGAGGGTCCCGGCTTTCGACAAATATTCGATCTCGAACCTGACCGCCTTTGCCATCTGCGTCATGCTGCTGAAAATGCGTTTCTCGCTCTTGCCCGAGAGCGTGCTTGGCAAGCTTCTGACCGGGCTTCTGGTGCTCGCCCCGGTGGCCTCGGTTTTTGCCAATAGCGATGCGCTGCATTTCGGCGGGCTGGATTATGGTCGGCTGCGCATCCTGGTCGAGGAAGAAGTCACCCTGCCGGGGATGGGGATCTACGATTCGGTATCAGCATTGGTGCGGTCGCTGATCCTGATCCTGCCCTTCTTCATGGCGCGTCAGATGCTGGCCACGGAAGCCGGGCTGATCGAGGTGATGCGCGCGCTGGTGATCGCCGGGCTGATCTATTCGGTGCCGATGCTGTTCGAGATGCGGGTCAGCCCGCAGCTGCATATCTGGATCTACGGCTTCTTCCAGCATGATTTCGGCCAGATGATCCGCGAGGGCGGGTTCCGCCCCATCGTCTTCATGCCGCATGGGCTTTGGGTGGCGTTTTTCGCGGTGCTTTGTGCGGTTTCAGCGCTCTATTTCGCGCGCGAGGCGATCCCGCAGGAGCGCACGAAAAAGGTGCTGATCGCGCTTTATCTGGTGGTCATGGTCTGGCTGTGCAAGAGCATGGGGCCGCGCATGATCCTGCTTGCGCTTGCGCCGCTGGTGGTGTTCTTCAGCGCCAGGATGCATCTGCGGGTGGCGGCCGCGCTCGCGAGTATCGCGATGGTCTATCCGCTGTTGCGCGGTGCCGGGCTGGTGCCGACGCAGACCTGGGTCGAGTATCTCTATCAGACCCGGCCTGAGCGCGCGCAATCGCTGGAATTCCGCTTCGACAACGAGGATCTGCTGCTCGCTCATGCCTGGGAAAAGCCGCTGGTCGGCTGGGGCGGCTGGGGCCGCAACCTGATCCGCGACCCGATGACAGGCGAGATCGTCACCATTTCGGACGGCATGTGGGTGATCGTGATCGGCCAATATGGCTGGCTGGGCTATCTGGGCACGTTCGGGCTGCTCTGCCTGCCGCTTTTCGCGCTCTGGTGGGTCTATCGGCGGGTGCCGGCGGCGCAGGTGCCCTTGCCGGTGGGGGTCTGTGCGCTGATGCTGGGGGCCAATCTGGTCGATC
>SKRP01000253.1 GCA_007118445.1 Natronohydrobacter sp. | reverse complement strand
GCGGTGTCCTCAGTCTGGCTGCAGTGACGGTCCTTATCGCGACATCACTGCTGCGCGATCGACTACCATGGCCCTATGAGGCATGGCGCGGCACGCATCTGGTGCTGGGGATTATCGCAGTGCTGTCTGGCCTGCATCATGCCTGGGCCGTGGGGCGGTTCAGCACCGAGGGGACATTGGCGTGGTTCTGGGCTGCTGTGGGACTTGCGGTCCTGGGGGTGGTGGTCATCCTCTATGGGTGGCGCTGGTGGCTCTTGCATCGCAGACCGTGGCGGCTGAAATCCGTCACCAAACGCGCGGATCGCATGTGGGAACTGGACATCCAGCCTGACCCCGGCACACCGCCGATGCCTTACCATGCGGGTCAATTCGTCTGGATGACCGAAGGCACGCGCCGATTCCCGCTTTTCGACCATCCGTTTTCCATTGCCGACAGCCCCGGACGTGACGGGGTGAGTCTGCTGATCAAGGAAGCGGGCGATTTCACCAGCCAGATCGGAACCCTGCCTGAGGGGCGTACCATAGGGATCGATGGCCCTTACGGTGAATTCACGCTGGAGGCGCATTGCACCGATGCTGTCCTGCTTTTCGGTGGCGGGGTAGGGATCGCACCGATCCTGGGCATCCTGCGCGATATGGTGGCGCGCGGCGACAAGCGGCCTGTGCGGCTGGCTTATGCAGTGGGCGCATCTCACAATTTCGCCTGTCTCGATGAGTTGCGCGCAGCCACGGAAACCCTCGATCTGCAGCTCTGGCTCTTGAGTGAAGACCCGCCCGACGCCGCCGACATGATCCATGGGCGACTGACGCAGGCGCATCTGTCCGACATGCTGCACGGGCTGCCCCCTGACACAACCAAGGCCCTGATTTGCGGGCCCGGACCGATGGTGGTCGCTGTCTCGGATATGTTGCTGGAAATCGGCCTGCCAATGCGCAACGTCATCTATGAACGGTTCGACTATGCGGGTGGCGCCCGCTCGCGTCAGGATCGTGTGCGCACCGCCCGGATGCTGAGCGTCGGTGCCATTTTCCTTGCCATCATGAGTGGTTTTGCGCTGACCATGTAAGCAGGGGGACGTTATCGCCACCGCTGTTGCATGCAGCCGACGTGGGTATCCCGTTGCGCCTGCAAGACCCCGTATCAACCGGATCGACGGCAGGAAATTTCGGAAAGCCTGAAAATGGCACAATAGGCCCACCGCCAGTTTTAGCCCCCTGATCCGTTCCTGTCACGCCTTCCGGTGTCTTGTCGAAAACTGTCTCGCAATCCCAGATGGTGTTGTCATCACTTCTCTTGGCTTTCGCGGCCGAGAGGCGTCATCAGCTTCGCAAGCCACAGCCCGAACTCCGCTTCCGACAGGATCCCGGCAGCAAGCTCCTCCATTGCCCGGACACCTTCGAGTGGTTCAGGACGCATAGCAAAGCCGTTCAGACGCAGAAACGTGGCCGCAGTCACGAAGGCTTTGCGTTTGTTCCCGTCGACAAAGGCACGCGCTTTGGCAATGCCGAACGCGTAAGCTGCTCCGATCTCTTCCAGACGAGGCTGCTCATGCGCAAACCTGTTGCGAGGTCGGTCTGCAGCAGCATCAAGAAGCCGCATATCGCGCATTCCCGATGCGCCGCCGTGCCGCGCAATCTGACGGTCGTGAATGATCACGACCGCCTGCAATGGCACCCATATCGGTGCGCTCACGCAAGCGCCTGCAGCATGTCTCTGTTTTCATCCATGACGGCCTGCGCCGCTGCAAGCGCCGCAGCCAGCTCAGGAGTCTGCGGCGTGATTTTCAGACGGCCGTCATCACCGCGCACCAGGTAAACAGTGTCGCCCTCGCGCGCATCAAGTGCGGCGAGAATCTCCGCCGAAAGCGTAACAACGGCCGAGTTGCCAACCTTTCGAATCCGGGTTTCAAACATGATGATCCTCCAGGGGTATACGCTGGTATAAACGCCTCGAGCATGGTGTGATCAATCTGGAGTGCTGTGCCAATACAGCAGAGTGTCGGGTTTCAACATGCCCGGGCGATCACATACTGCATCGAGCGCTTCCCGGGAGGCGCCTTGCCATTCTGCCGCCAGACAATCACCGCCTGCCCATACGCGCGCCGACGGTTCGCTGCGGCACGACTGATGCCGTGCTCCCGGCAGATGCCCTTCCACGCTTTGCGATTGCCACGCGCCCAGCGGATCCGGGCGATGTCCTTCTCGACACAAACGCGTTCTCACACAGCCTCGGCCCAAAGCGGACATCTTGCCTGTTGCGCTGGGTTCGACAAGGCAGTCACGCAAACATGGTGCAGCATGCGACAGAAGTCAGCCCCCCATAGCGGGCGGAGCTGTTGAGGAAACCCGCAAAACACGATGTTTGCATCTTGTTTTGCCGTCATTCCCCGGCCACCAGAAGACCATACTCCGACGGCTGGCGATGCAGCCTGAAATTGAAGATGTTGCGCCGGATTTCCGAACAGCGATCAAGGTCGACACGCGCCGTGATCACTTCGTCGCCAAGGCTTGCGGCCTGCGCGACGATTTCACCCGTCGGGGCAACGATCAGGCTTCCACCGATCAGATCGCAGCCCTCCTCGCGGCCCGCCTTGGCCACACCCACGGCCCATGCCCCGTTCTGATAGGCCCCGGCCTGAAGCGACAGCGCATTGTGAAAATACTGCAGATGATCATGCTCGGGGGCAGGGGGGTAATGGGCGGGCGTGTTATAGCCCAGCACGATCAGCTCCGCCCCTTTCAGCCCCAGCATCCGCCAGGTTTCCGGCCAGCGGCGATCATTGCAGATGCAGATGCCCAGCCTGCCGCCAAAGGCGTCGAAGACGGGAAACCCCAGATCCCCTTTCTCGAAGTATCGCTTTTCAAGATGCTGGAACGGGCGGTCCGGTTCATGGTCGAAGTGACCGGGCAGATGCACCTTGCGATACTTTCCCAGCAATGCGCCATCCGGCCCGACCAGAATGGCGGTATTGAACCGGCGTCCCTCGGGGGTGAGTTCACCATAGCCGAGGTGAAACCCGACGCCCAGCCGCTGCGCGCAGTCGAACAGCGGGCGTGTGTCCTCCGATGGCATGCTGCGTTCGAACCAGGCGTCGATCTGCGCCGGTTTCTCCATCCACCAGCGCGGGAAAAAACTGGTCAGGGCCAGTTCCGGAAAGACGACAAGCGTTGCGCCGCGTGCATGGGCCTCGGTCATCAGGACGATCAAGCGATCGACCACCGCCCGGCGCGGTTCGTCGCGCGCGATGGGACCCAGTTGCGCGGCGGCAACGACAAGACTACGGCTCATGAACACTCCCCCTTGTGGCTGGAAAACGGTTCGGTGGCGCAAACGCGCAACCGAACCGATGCAAGCCCGTCACAGCTTTGCAGGACGCCGTAATGGGCGATGCAATAGGCTTCGGACACCAGCGTGCCGACCTCGCGGCCATTGCGCAGAACCGGTGCCGCGCGCATTGCGGCCGCGCCCTGCCAGACTGGTGCCAGCCATCCGACATGCAGCCCGCCGATGCCTGTGACACGGCCATCACAGTCGATCTCCACGCCGCCCGGCCCTGACGTGGTCAAGCGCACCCCGGCGCTCAGGCTGATCTCGAAATCATACCCATCGGCGGGCGCGCAATTGTCGACTGCGGCACCCGCCGCAATTTCGGCAAGCCCCTGCACCGGAAAGATCGAGTTATGCAGAATGGCGATCTTCAGACCCGCAGCCTGGATCGTCAGCGCCCCTGCATCCGTGCGCGCCGCCACAAGCGCGCTGTTGGCCATGGCCACTTCGCCCGCAGCCGTCACGGCAATCAGTCCGGCATCGGCCAGTGGGTGTTCTGCGAGCAGCCGATCCAGCACATGCTGAGGTTTGCCCCCTTGCATGATGCCTGTCAGGGCCTGCGCATTGACCGCCGACCCGCCCGGCACGGCGGGCATGTTCGGCAGCCGGTGGCCGCTGATGCAAGCCACAGCTTCCGCCGCCGGGGTGAACTGGCTGAGTGGAGGCAGCCGGTCCGGCCCCGAGGACATCAGCGCCACACAGGGCGCCTGGGCAATATCATCGGGCATGGCGCCCGCAAACAGCGCCGCCGCCCCGCCGCGCCCGGTTTCGGCCCGGTGCAGTCTGCCCTGTGCATCCAGCGCCGCAAGGCTGACGAACCCGCCCAGCATGCCGCGGCCCACCCGCTCGACCATCCGCAACGCGGCCAGCGCCGCGCGCCCCGCGCCCGGTCCGGCGATGCCGATCCCCACGGTCATTGCGCAACCCAGTGGTCTGTCGCAGCCTGTGCAAGTGAGCCCATGGGCAAGTCCTTCAGATCGAGGCGCGGCAGTTTCTGACGCTGCGCCGTGGGGTCGGGCTTGGGCACGGCGGCCAGCAATGCGCCCGTATAGGGGTGGCGCGGCGCATTGAGGACATCGCGCCGCGGGCCCATTTCCACTATGCGCCCCTGGCGCATGACGGCAACGCGATGCGCCATTTCCTCGACGACGGCCATGTCATGACTGATGAACAGATAGGCCAGCCCCATGGATTGCTGCAACTCCAGCATCAACTCCAGCACCTGCGCCTGCACCGACACATCCAGCGCCGAGGTCGGCTCGTCCGCCACGATCAGTTTGGGGCCGACCGAAAGGGCACGGGCAATGCAGATGCGCTGACGCTGCCCGCCGGAAAACTCGTGTGCGAAGCGTTTCATGTGATCAGCTTCCAGTCCGACGCGGCGCAGCAGTTCCGCCACCCGGTCCTCGAGTTCGCTGCCCCGCGCGATTGCGTGGATCACCATCGGTTCGGCGATCAGGCGCCCGATGCTGATCCGTGGGTTGAGCGCGGCAAACGGGTCCTGGAACACCATCTGCATGGCCCGGCGCGCCTTGCGCAGACTGCGGGTCGACAGGGCCCGCATGTCCTCGCCTTCCAGCTCGATGCGCCCTGCATCGACCTCCAGCAACCGGAGCACGGCGCGGCCCGAGGTTGATTTTCCGGACCCGCTTTCGCCAACCAGCGCCAGCGTCTCGCCCGCGCGCACGGAAAAACCCACATCCTCCATGGCGACTGTCCCGCCGGAACGCCCGAATATCCCGCCGCGCCCCGCAAACACCTTGCACATGCCTTCGGCACGCAGCACCACCTCGCCGGGCCGTGCGGGCTGTTCGATGATCGGTCTTGGCCCATCCTCGGCACTGCGGGCGCCAAGCCGCGGCACCGCCGCCAGCAGCGCGGCGGTATAGTCGGCCCGCGGGCTGCCAAAGATCTCCCTGACCGGCCCTTCCTCGACCTTCTTGCCCCGGTGCATGACCACCACGCGGTCGGCCATTTCCGCAACAACGCCCATGTCGTGGGTGATCAGCAGGATCGCGGTGCCGAAGCGCGTCTGCATATCACGCATCAGGCCCAGGATTTCCGCCTGCACCGTCACATCCAGGGCCGTTGTCGGTTCATCCGCAATCAGGATGTCGGGCTCCAGCGCCATGGCCATTGCGATCATCACCCGCTGGCGCATGCCTCCCGACAATTCGTGCGGGAACTGGCGCATCCGGCGCGGCGGGTCTGACAGATCTACCAGCCGCAGCATCTCCAGTGCCTTTTGGCGGGCGGCGCGTTGGCTCAGCCCGCGATGCTCCGTCAGCGCCTCGGTCAATTGCTGGCCGATGCGCAGCACAGGGGTCAGCGAAGTCATCGGCTCCTGAAAGATCATGGCGATGCGATTGCCGCGCACCCGCCGCTGGTCGCGGTCGGACAGGCGCAACAGGTCCTGACCGTCAAAGACCGCCGTTCCGCCCTCGATCCGGGCGCTGCGCGGCGGCAACAGGCCCAGCAGCGCCATCGAGGACACGCTTTTCCCCGACCCGCTCTCGCCGACGATGGCCAGTGTTTCGCCCGCGTGCAGGTCATAGGACAGCCCGTCCACGGCCTGCACCGGGCCGAAAGCGACGCTCAGGTCGCGCACCTGAAGCAGCGGCGCGCTCATCTTGCCCTCTGGCGGGGGTCGAGCACCTCGCGCACCCCGTCACCCAGCAGGTTGAAGCCCAGCACCGTGATCGCGATGGCAAGGCCCGGAAAGATCATCATCCAGGGCGCCCGGCTGATCAGATCGCGCGACGACGACAGCATGAACCCCCATTCCGGCTGCGGCGGCTGCGCCCCCAGCCCCAGAAAGGACAGCCCCGCCGCCGCCAGAACAGCCGTGGACACCCCCAGCGTGCCCACCACGATCAGCGTGGGGATGACGTTGGGCAAGAGGTGCAGAAAGATCAGCCGCAGATGCGAGGCCCCGGCGGCCACAGCGGCCTCGAAATAGGGCTTGTTTTTCTCCACCAGCACAACTGAATGGGTGATGCGGGCATAGAAGGGGATCGAGGCGATGCCGATGGCGATCATCGCGTTGATCAGGCCAACGCCCAGGATGGCAAGGCAGGCCAGCGCGATCACGATCTCGGTGAAGCTGAAGACAACATCAACCAGCCGCATCAGGACACGCTCTGCCCAGCCGCCAGCATAGCCCGCGATCAGGCCCAAGAGCAACCCCGCGGTCAGCGATATGCCCACGGCAATGGTGCCGATCATCAAGGTCAGCCGCGCGCCGTAGACCACGCGCGAGAACACGTCACGCCCCAACTGGTCGGTGCCCATCCAGTGGTTCCAGGACGGCGGCGCCAGCCGCGGCCCCGAGGCCATGCGATATGGATCGTAGGGGGCAATCATCGGTGCCAGGAGCGCCACCACCACCAAGAGCAGCACAATGGCCAGCCCGACGGCTCCCGAAGGGCTGCGCAGCAGCGCCCAGATCGCGCGACGCGGGGCGACGGGGACGGCGGCGACGGGTT
>SKRP01000119.1 GCA_007118445.1 Natronohydrobacter sp. | reverse complement strand
GAAGACGCCCGCTGGTTCCCGCGCGAAGAGATCCTGCGCGCCTGGAGCGGCGACCATCCCGACCTGCTGCCTGCGCGAAAAGGGGCGATCGCGCATTTCCTGATCGGGGAATGGCTTGCTGACAGGCTCTGAGCAGCGTATCTGTCATCTGGCCGGGGCTTGCATTTCGCCCCCTGCACTTTCAGGATAGGGATGATGACGTCGAATGCTGCCCCCGGTCCCGGACCCAAACCCATGTCGAGCTGGACGGTCCCCAATATCCTGACGGTCCTGCGCCTGCTGGCGGCACCGGGCGTGGCGGTGATGTTTCTCTATTTTCATCGCCCCTGGGCCGACTGGTTCGCACTGGCGCTCTTCGCGCTGGCCGCGATCACCGATTTTTTCGACGGCTATCTGGCCCGCGCCTGGAAACAGGAAAGCCGCCTTGGCGCGATGCTCGACCCGATTGCCGACAAGGCCATGGTCGTGATCGCGCTCTTGGTGATCACCGGCTATTCCGGCATGGACCCATGGCTGATCCTGCCCGCAACGGCGATCCTGTTTCGCGAGGTCTTTGTGTCGGGCCTGCGCGAATTCCTGGGGGCCAAGGCCGGGTTGCTGAAAGTCACGTCGCTGGCGAAATGGAAAACCACTGCGCAGATGACGGCCATCGCCGTGCTGTTTCTGGCGATGGGGCTGGAATATGTGCGCGAAGCGACCAGCCAGCGCGGCTACAGCGCCCTGATCGAAACACTCAGCGATATCGGCACGCAGGACATGAATGTCGTCGATCTGGCCCGGCACAGTGGCAATCTGGTCTGGAATATCGGGCTTGGGCTGATCTGGATCGCGGCGCTGCTGACCCTGATCAGCGGCTGGGATTATTTCCGCAAGGCGCTCCCCTTTCTGAAGGACACGCAGGCATGACCCTTGAAATCCTCTATTTTGCCTGGCTGCGCGAGCGCGTCGGCCTGCCACGCGAGACCGTGACCACCGAGGCCGCAACGGTTGACGAACTGGTCCGCGAACTCAGCGCGCGCGAGGAACGCTATGCGCTGGCCTTTTCCGACCTCTCGGCGGTCCGCGTGGCGCTGGATCAAGATCTCGCCGATTTCGACGCATCGCTGGCCGGTGTGCGCGAGGTGGCGTTTTTCCCGCCAATGACCGGAGGATAAGGCGCGATGGATATCCGCGTGCAAGAGGCTGCTTTCGATTATGGCGCGGAATGTGCCCGCTTTGCCGACGGGCGCAGCGGTATCGGGGCAGTTGTGACCTTTTGCGGGGTCGTGCGCAATGATGGCGGCAGTTTGCAGGCGATGGAGATCGAACATTACCCTGGCATGACCGAACGCGCGCTGCGCCAGATCGCCGAAGAGGCCGGCAAGCGCTGGGCGCTGGCCGATTGCCTGATCATCCATCGCTACGGCCGCCTGACACCGGGCGAGCGGATCATGATGGTGGCGACGGCCTCGGCGCATCGGGCCGATGCTTTTGCGGCGGCGGATTTCCTGATGGATTATCTGAAATCGCGTGCGCCTTTCTGGAAGAAGGAAAGTACCGCCGACGGGTCGGAATGGGTGGCCGCGAAAAGCGCGGATGAAGCGGCGCTGGCGCGCTGGTCCCGGCGCGCGTGAGCGCGTGCTTTGCACAGCTAAAGTATCGCTCGGAAGTGGTTACCGGTTCCGAGCTTTTCGACATGCGAAAACGACACGCCGGAGCGTATGGCGTGAATGCGCATGAACGCGGCACGCTCTGGACATATGAAGAAACGCCGTCTGTGCCGGTCAGTGCGCGGATAGCAGTGTCGCGCTGTCCGCATTCACCACCAAAGGCCGCGCTCTGTCGAGCGCGGCCTTTGCAGTTCATGAAACGGGCAGGATTACTTGATCTTGCCTTCCTTGTATTCGACATGCTTGCGCACCACCGGGTCATATTTCTTGATCGAGAATTTCTCGGTCATGGTGCGGGCGTTTTTCTTGGTCACGTAGAAATGCCCGGTCCCTGCGGTCGAGTTCAGACGGATCTTGATTGTGGTCGGCTTTGCCATGGCGCTCTCTCCTGAACCGGGCAGCGCAGAACTGCGCCCGATTGAAATCTAGAGCCGCCTTCTACGCGTCTGGCCCTGCATGTCAACTGCAAAGACAGGGAAAATCCGGCCTCAGACCGCGTTTTCGCCTTGCAACACGGATGGCAGCGTCAGCACCAGCAGCCGCAGATCAAGCCAGAGCGACCAGCGGTCGATATACTCGAGATCCAGCGCGACGCGGCGGCGGATCTGCTCAGGCGTCTGGACCGGCCCGC
This sequence comes from Natronohydrobacter sp., assembly GCA_007118445.1. Classification (GTDB taxonomy): domain Bacteria; phylum Pseudomonadota; class Alphaproteobacteria; order Rhodobacterales; family Rhodobacteraceae; genus Roseinatronobacter. The sequence goes on along the minus strand of SKRP01000119.1, from coordinate 4,544 downwards.
GCAGCCCCTGCACCTGCGCAAGCCCGGTGATCCCAGGCTTGACCCGGTGGCGCGCGGCATAGCTGCGCACCACTGCCGAGAATTCCATGTCCCTGTTGCGCGCGCCGACCGCATGGGGGCGCGGGCCGACCAGGGACATGCTGCCCTCGATCACGTTGAACAGCTGCGGCAATTCATCCAGCGAACTGCGCCGCAGAAACCGCCCCACCCGCGTCACGCGCGCGTCGCCTGCTGTGACCGGCACAACTGCGCCGTGATCACTGCGATCATGATGCAATGTGCGGAATTTCCACACTTTGAAGGGGCGCGATGCATAGCCGTCGCGCGCTTGCCTGAAAAACACCGGCCCCGGACTGTCAAGCCGGATGGCCAGCGCGATCAGCCCCAGAGCCGGGGCGATCAACATCAGGATCAGCGCGGCCAGACACAGATCGAAGCTGCGCTTGAGCGCTGCATCGCGCGCGCGCAAAGGGCGCTCGAACAGATCAAGCAGCGCCACCTCGCCCAGCCAGCGATAGGTTTGCGGGCGGTAGATCAGGGTCGAGCGGACCGGCGCCAGCCGGATATCGACCGGCATCGCCCAGAGCTGCGCCAGGATATCGGCGATCCGGGCCTCGGCGCTGGGGGGCATGGTGACGATCGCCAGATCAAACGGTGTATGCTGCAGATAGGCAGGCATATCGGCGATCCGGCCAAGCTTGGCCACACCTTCCTGAACCGGGGGCGAACGTGCGGGTTCGCGGTCATCGAACAGGCCCAGCACCTGCACCCCCTGACGCCGCAGCCGGTTGAGCTGGGCAAGGGTCGTGCGGGCCTCGTTGCCGCCGCCTGCGACCACCACCCGCAGCGACAGCATGCCGCGCCGGATCAGTCGGGGCACCAGCGCCGAGAGCACATGACGCCAGAGCACCGAGAGCAGCGCAGCAGGCAGCAATCCCGTCGCGGCCAGTGCGGTCGCCTGTGCCCCGAGTGCCGCATGGACCGGACCGAGGATAAGCGGCAGCAGGATCAGCCACAGCCGCCCGGCATGGCGCGCCGCCTGCCCGCGCTGGTCATAGCCGCCCAGCAGCTGCACCGGATCGGGGCGCGTGACCCGGTGCCACAGCCGAAGCCCGGCGAGCGCAGCCAGGGCCCAGATCCCGCCCTGCCAGAGCGGCCAGTGCAGAATCCCGGCCCAGAGCCAGGCACCGATCAGACAGGTCAGGATCAAGGCCACCTCGCCCCTGCGCGCGATCTGCAGAAACAGCGCCGGGCCAAGGCGCAGCCGCGTGGGTGGGGCCACAGCCGCAAGCCCTGGCAGGAAATCGGATCGGCGGGTCTGCCGCATGGAACACCTATGGCGCAGCGCGTGTCGCCGGTATCATGCAGGTACAGCGCTTAAGAAATGCTGAAACGCGCGATGCGGAAAGCCTGTAAGCCGGGTTCTGTCCCGGGGTTGCCCCCGTGGATGACCATTCATCTGGCCCTGCCCTTGCGGACAGGATCAAGCTGCCAACCCGGATTTCGGGCTGAGGCCGCCCTGCAGGGATATCCGGTAGACCCGGATCACGCCTGCGCGAAATCCCTATTCGGCATTGCTCCGGGTGGGGCTTGCCATGCCGGTCCGGTTGCCCGTCCCGCGGTGGGCTCTTACCCCACCGTTTCACCCTTACCCAGCCGCGTTGGCCACGCCAAGCCGGCTGGGCGGTCTGTTTTCTGTGGCGCTTTCCCTTGGGTTGCCCCAGCCGGGCGTTACCCGGCACCCTTGCCTCATGGAGCCCGGACTTTCCTCGCACACGCCACAGCGCGCACGCGGTCATCCGGCCTTCCGCATCGCGCCCCTGACATAGGCGGCTTGCGCAGGTGACGCAAGCGGCGATCCGGGCGCAGCCGCGCCCAATCTGCCGCCCTGTCCGAACTATCAGGGCCGAGCCCCTTGCCCGTCACCGGGGGCTGCACTAAGCAAGGCAGAGGGCGAAAGGGGGCAGAATGCGCATTCTTGTGACCAATGATGACGGGATCAACGCGCCGGGGCTGGCAGTCCTGGAAGAGATCGCCCGCAATATCGCCGGGCCAGAGGGCGAAGTCTGGGTCGTTGCCCCTGCATTCGAGCAATCTGGCGTGGCGCATTGCATCAGCTATACCCATCCCACGATGATCGCGAAAATGGGGCCGAAACGCTATGCGGCCGAAGGTTCGCCCGCCGATTGCGTGCTGGCGGGGCTGTATGATGTGCTGCAGGGGGCGCGGCCCGATCTGGTGCTGTCGGGCGTGAACCGGGGCAATAATTCAGCCGAGAATGTGCTTTATTCCGGCACAGTCGGCGGCGCGATGGAAGCTGCATTGCAAGGCCTGCCCGCGATTGCACTGTCGCAATATATGGGGCCTGCGAGCGAGGATCTGCCCTCGCTGTTTGACGCGGCGATCGGGCATGGCGAGGCGACGATCCGTCGCCTGCTGGAGCGCGGCATCTGGGACCAGGGCGATTACCGGCTGTTTTACAATGTGAACTTCCCCCCTGTGGGGCGCGACGCCGTCAAGGGGATGAAGGTCGCCCCACAAGGCTATAGAAAAGATACGTTTTTCGGGGTCGAGGCACAGACATCGCCGACAGGTCGGCGGTTTCTCTGGGTCAAGGGCGGCCCGCAGCATCTGCCGACAGCGCCGGGCACGGATGCAGCGGTCAATCTGGAGGGCTATGTCTCGGTCACGCCGATGCGCGCGGATCTGAGCGCGCATGACGCGATGGACGCAGTGCGCGAGGCGCTGGAATGAGCGAGCCCGACGCGCTTCTGGAAGCGCGGATGCGCTTCATCTACACGATCCGCTCGCGCGGCGTGACCGATACGCGCGTGCTGCAGGCGATGGAAAAGATCGACCGCCGCGCCTTTGTCACCGGCATTTTCGCCGACCGCGCCTATGAGGACATGCCGCTGCCCATCGCCTGCGGGCAGACCATCAGCCAGCCCTCGGTCGTGGCGCTGATGACCGAGGCGCTGCAGGTCGGCCCGCGCGACAAGGTGCTCGAGATCGGCACCGGATCAGGCTATCAGGCCGCGATCCTGAGCCAGCTTGCGCGCCGGATCTACACGCTGGAACGTCACCGCACGCTGGCGCAGGCCGCGCAGAAACTGTTTGACCGGCTGGGGCTTGCGAATATCACCAGCATGGTCACCGATGGCAGCCATGGCCTGCCCGATCTGGCCCCGTTTGATCGCATTATCGTGACTGCCGCTGCCGAAGACCCGCCCGGCCCCCTCTTGGCTCAGTTGCGCATCGGGGGTATCATGATCGTGCCGGTGGGTCAGTCGGATACTGTGCAGACGCTGATCCGTGTCACCCGGCGTGATGATGGTTATGAGTATGAGGAATTGCGCGCGGTGCGTTTCGTGCCTCTGGTCGAAGGGCTGGGGTAACAGCGCCACCAGAACAAGAACCGGCGGAAAAACCGCCAGATCAGTGCGCAAGAGCATGAAGGGCAGTGCAGATGTTGATCCCCACCAGAACGGTCCTGCTTTGCAGCGCGGCGGTGCTTGGCCTGAGTGCCTGCAGCGATTTCGATATCGACATGCGCCGCGCCGAGAACGGGTTCTCGACCAGCGAGGCCGCGCGTCAGGCCACAGCGGCCCGCCCGCGTGCGGATGCGCGCGGGATCATCACCTATCCTGATTATCAGGTCGTGGTCGCGCGCAGCGGCGATACTGTCGCCGATGTCGCCAATCGCATCGGCATGGCCGAGAGCGAATTGGCGCGCTTCAATGCGCTCGATCCGGGCACGGCGCTGCGCGGGGGCGAAGTGCTGGCCCTGCCGCGCAAGCTTGATACGGCCGATGAACCTGCACGTGGCGGCGAGATTGAAATCTCGACCCTCGCTGATGCGGCGATTTCACGCGCCGAGGGCAGCACCCCGGCCCCGTCGCCCGCACCCACGCCGCAGCGCCCCGCGACCCAGCCCGCCGAAGCGCAACCGCGCCAGCACCGGGTGCAACGCGGTGAAACCGCTTTCCAGATCGCGCGGCTTTACAATGTCGCGCCGCGCGCGCTGGCCGACTGGAACGGGCTTGACCCGGAAATGCGGGTGCGCGAAGGGCAGGTGCTGATGATCCCGGTCGCGGATCAGCCGGCGCCTGCGCGCCCGACCCCGGCCCCGGCCAGCACCCCGGACTCCGAGCCAGAGGTCACGCGCCCCGGTGCGGGCAGCGCAACCCCGACCCCGCCCAGTGCCTCTTCTCCGCTGCCCCCGCCCGAACCACCGGCGCGCGAAGCCGAAGCCGCGGCCGCCGAAGCCCGGCCGCCCTCGCCTGCCCTGTCCGAAGAGCGCACTGAGGCCACAAGCGCGCGCTTTGTCATGCCGGTCGAAGGCCGGATCATCCGCGCCTATGCACCGGGCCGCAATGAAGGGATCGGCATCGCGGCAAGCGCTGGAACGGCTGTGCGGGCGACTGCTGCCGGTCGCGTTGCCGCGATCACCGAGGACACCAATAATGTGCCCGTCGTGGTGATCCAGCATGATGACGGGTTGCTCTCGGTCTATGCCCAGCTCGAGGGGCTGACTGTCACGCGCG
>SKRP01000114.1 GCA_007118445.1 Natronohydrobacter sp. | reverse complement strand
CGTTGTTTTCCAAGGGCTTGCTGCGCACTTTTCAGATTGCGCATGAATTTCATTCGATGACGGTGCGCGAGAACCTGATGATGGTGCCCCCGAACCAGTCGGGCGAAAACCTGTGGTCCGCGTGGTTCCATGGCGCGCGGGTCCGCGAGGAAGAAGCACGCATCCGCGCGCGCGCTGATGAGGTGCTGGAGTTTCTGACCATCAGCCATATTGCCGATGAAAAGGCGGGCCAGATTTCCGGCGGGCAGAAGAAGCTTCTGGAACTGGGCCGCACCATGATGACCGATGCCAGGATCGTCTTTCTGGATGAGGTCGGCGCAGGCGTGAACCGCACGCTTCTGAACACGATTGCCGATGCGATCGTGCGGTTGAACAAGGAAAAAGGCTATACATTCGTGGTCATCGAGCATGACATGGATTTCATCGGCCGTATCTGCAACCCGGTCATCTGCATGGCCGAGGGCAAGGTGCTGGCCGAGGGCACGCTCGATGAGATCAAGGCCAATGAGCAGGTGATCGAGGCTTACTTGGGCACCGGGCTGAAAAACAAGGTTGTAAAGGAAGAAGGCCATGTTTGAGCGCGGTCTTCTGAGCGGCGCAGCCCTGGCGCTGAGCGCATCGGCGGCATTCGCTGCGTCGGACGCCTGTTCTCCGCTACCCGGCGGGTTTGAGTTCTGTCCTGGCGACACAGCATGGGCGGGCGCCGAAGTGGTGCCCTTCACCAATGGCGTGGCCTTCGATCTGCCGCCCTACTGGCTGGAAGTGATGGAAGCCCCGGAAGAGATCGCCAGCGCCCCCTCGCTGGAGGCAGCCTTTGATGCGCTGGTCGCGCTGCAGGCTGATCAGGCGCGCAATGAAGGGCTGGACGCGCCGGAAGTGCTTGGCCGCGACGCTTTCAGCGCAGGCGCGCTGGAGGCTGTGACCATGACCACCCGGATCACGCTGCCCGAAGATGACCCGATGATCTTTGTGACGATGATCGCAGGCCAGGGCGATCAGCGGCTGTTCGTGACCTTGGATGACGAGAATGAGGACGCCGCCGACGTGGAACAGGAATTGCGCCGCATCGCGGCTTTGTTCAGCCTGATGGGAGAATAAGCAATGGCAGAGCCTTTCCTGATAGGCGACGCGATGACCGGTGGCTATGGCGGTGCGGATATTCTGCATTCCTGCACGATTGCCGTCGACAAGGGCGAGATCGCCGTGATCGTCGGCCCGAATGGCGCGGGCAAATCGACCGCCATGAAGGCCGTGTTCGGGATGCTGAAACTCCGCGAAGGCCAGGTGCGGCTGGCGGGCGAGGATATCACCGCGCTCAGCCCGCAAGCCCGCGTCGCCAAGGGCATGGGGTTTGTCCCGCAGACCAGCAACATTTTCCCCTCGATGAGCGTGGAAGAAAACCTTGAAATGGGCGCTTTCATCCGCGCTGATGACATCAGCGAAACGATGGAGCAGATTTATGAGCTGTTCCCGATCCTGCGCGACAAGCGGCGTCAGGCCGCGGGGGAACTCTCGGGCGGGCAGCGCCAGCAGGTCGCGGTGGGGCGTGCGCTGATGACCAAGCCCACTGTTCTGATGCTGGACGAGCCGACCGCAGGTGTCAGCCCGATTGTCATGGACGAGCTGTTCGACCGGATCATCGAGATCGCCCGCACCGGCATTTCGATCCTGATGGTGGAACAGAACGCCCGCCAGGCCCTCAATATCGCCGACAAGGGCTATGTGCTGGTGCAGGGCGAAAACCGTTACACCGATACCGGGGCCGCACTTCTGGCCGATCCGGATGTGCGCAAATCTTTCTTGGGGGGCTGACTCAGATGGAACCGCTCAACGCGCTGGTCAGCGTCTCGAATTTCATGCTTGTCCCGGCGCTGGCCTATGGCAGCCAGCTCGCACTTGGCGCGCTGGGGATCACGCTGATCTTTTCGATCCTGCGTTTCGCGCATTTCGCGCATGGCGACACAATGGCGATCGGCACCGCCGCTGTGATCGGTGGCACTGTGTTCCTGCAGGCGCGCGGGGTCAGCATCGACCCGCTGCCCACAGCCCTGCTGGCCGTCCCTTTCGGCATTCTGGTGCTGGCTGCCTACCTGTTGGCGACAGACCGGCTGGTCTATCGCTACTACCGCCGCGTCAAGGCAAAGCCGATGATCTTCGTGATGGCCAGCCTCGGGGTGATGTTTGTCACCAACGGGATCACGCGGCTGTTCATGGGCACTGGCGAGAGCCGTTTCGAGGATGGCCAGCGCTTCATCTTCACTGTGCGCGAATTCCGCGAGTTCACGGGCCTGGCCGAAGGGCTGGCGCTGCGCACATCGCAGGCGCTGACGATCATCGTCGCGCTGATCGCGATGGTGGTGCTGTTCTGGTTCCTCAATCGCACGCGCGCCGGAAAATCCATGCGCGCCTATTCCGACAATGAGGACCTGGCACTTCTGTCGGGCATCAACCCTGAGCGCGTCGTGACCATCACCTGGGTCATAACGGCGATCCTGCTGGTGCTGGCAGGCACGCTTTACGGGCTGGACAAGGGCTTCCGCCCGTTCAACTATTTCCAGCTGCTGCTGCCGATGTTCGCCGCCGCGATCCTGGGCGGGCTGGGCTCGCCCTTGGGGGCGATTGTGGGGGCCTATGTCGTGGCTTTCGCGGAAATGGGCATCACCTTCGCCTGGCGGCGGGTGCTGTCCTATCTCGCGCCGGAAGGCATGGAGCCCTCGACCATGATGCAGCTCTTGCCGGTGGATTACAAATTCGCCGTGACCTTCGCGATCCTTGTGATCGTGCTCCTGTTCCGCCCGACGGGTATCTTCAAGGGGAAAGTGATATGAGCCTGACCGCGCGCGATCTGGGTCTGTTCGCCGGCATGTTTGCCGTGCTGGCAATGGTGGCCATGTTCCAGAGCCCGCAGCTTGCGGTCACGATCCTGAACATGAGCCTGATCTCGGCCATCATGGCCCTGGGTGTGAATATGCAATGGGGCTATGCGGGATTGTTCAATGTCGGTGTCATGGGCTTCACGGCGGTGGGCGGTCTGGCGGTGGTGCTGATCTCGCAACCGCCTGTGCCCGAAGCCTGGGCCGCAGGTGGTCTGGGCATCCTGCTGGGGCTGATGCTCGGGGCTGCCACGATTCTCGCTGCCGTGCTGGTCTACAAGCGCATGGCCCCCAGCAAGCTGCGTGGCTTGGCGATCTTTGCGGTGCTGGTGGTGGGCTGGTTCGTGACCAGTCAGGTCTTTGCGCCCGCAAAACAGGCCGTGCAGGCGGTGAACCCGGCCTCTGAGGGTTTCCTTGGCGGCGCGGGCCTGCCGGTCATTCTGGCCTGGCCCGTGGGCGCGGTCTTTGCTGCCGGGGTTGCCTGGCTGGTGGGTAAGGTCAGCCTGGGGCTGCGCGCGGATTATCTGGCCATCGCGACGCTGGGCATTTCGGAAATCGTGATCGCTGTTCTGAAACATGAGCGCTGGCTGGCGCGCGGCGTGAACAATGTCACCGGCATCGACCGCCCTGTCCCGCGGCCTGTGGATTTGCAGCCCCAGCCCTGGGTGCAGTCGCTGGCCGATACGCTGGGCTGGAGTCTGTCGCAGACCGCGAGCGTTGTCTCGGGGCTGGGCTATGCCGCGCTCTTCACCTTGGTTCTGGCATTGCTGATCTGGTTGGCCGAGCGCGCGCTGAACTCGCCCTGGGGCCGGATGATGCGCGCGATTCGCGACAATGAAGTCTCGGCCCGCGCCATGGGCAAGGATGTCACCCGCCGCCATCTGATGATTTTTGTCCTTGGCTCGGCGGTCTGCGGGCTGGCCGGCGCGATGATGGTGTCAATGGATGGCCAGTTGACGCCCGGCAGCTACGAGCCCTTGCGCTTCACCTTCCTGATCTGGGTGATGGTGATCGTGGGCGGATCGGGCAATAACTGGGGCTCGGTTCTGGGGGCATTCGTGATCTGGTTTCTGTGGGTGCAGGTCGAACCGGCCGGGCGCTGGTTCATGGATCTGGTGACCTCGGGCATGTCGGACACATCGGATCTGCGCCAGCATCTGCTGGCCTCGGCGGCCTATATGCGGCTGCTGACCATGGGCGTGGCGCTGCTGCTGATGCTGCGTTTCGCGCCGCGCGGGCTGATCCCGGAGCGCTAGGCGGATGGCCTGCGCGATCCTTCTGCCCGCTGCAGGAGCATCGCGCCGGATGCGCGGGGCCGACAAGCTGCTGGAACCGGTCGAAGGCCGCGCTGTGTTGCGGGTGATCGCGGAACGTGCGCTGGCGGCCAGCCCCCATGTTGCCGTCACCCTGCGCCCCGAGGACAGGGCGCGGCGCGACACGCTCGGGGCGCTGCCGCTGACCTGCATGAGCGTGCCAGAGGCCGCAGAAGGCATGGCCGCGTCGCTGCGCGCGGGTGCTGGCTGGGCCATCGGGCTGAATGTCACGGCGCTGATGATCGCCCTGCCCGATATGCCCGATATCACTACGCAGGACATGCGCGCGCTGATCACTGATCAGCAGCGCCACCCCGCACAACCGCTGCGCGCCTGCGATCCACAGCTGACCCCCGGCCATCCGACGATCCTGCCGCGCGCGCTGTTCCCCGAAATGCTGGCACTCAGCGGGGATACTGGCGCGCGCAACCTCCTGCGCGCCCATCCGCCGCGCCTGCATCCGCTACCGGGGCGACGGGCGCTGGCCGATCTGGATACGCCCGAGGATTGGGCGAAATGGCGGGCAGATCCGTCGGGGGCGTAACCGGGTTCTGGCCCGATTGCGCAGGACTTGCTAAGAGCGCAGATGAACTCCGAACAGGCGCGCTGCGTGACACACCGATTCGATCTTCTCGTCCTTGGCTCTGGCCCCGCAGGAAGCGCTGCCGCCATCACGGCCGCGCGCGCGGGTCTCTCGGTCGCGCTGATCGACAAGGCCGCATTCCCGCGCGACAAGCTCTGCGGTGGGCTGATCACCGGGCGCACAGTGCGCTACATGGACGGGATTTTCGGCCTGCCCGTCCTGCCGCATCTGTTCCGCCCCTCGACCCGCTTTCGCCTGACTTATCAGGGCCGCGTCATCGGGCGCGATGACGATGCTCCTGCCCTTCAGATGACCATGCGCCGCGATTTCGATGCCGAATTGCACGCCCGCGCGCAGGCCGCCGGTGTCACCGTCTTTGCCCCCGTCCGCGTGACCAGCATCGACACCGAAGCGCCCGGCCTCATGCTCTCCGATGGCCGCACGCTCAGCGGGCGCGTCCTGATCGGCGCGGATGGTGCCAATAGCGCCGTGGCGCGCGCGCTCTTCGGGCGGGCCTATGACCCGGCTGAAATCGGCTTCGGTCTGGAGGTCGAACTCGACCGAGCGGAAATGCCCGATGATGACACGACCGAAGTCGATCTTGGGGCCGCGCTCTGGGGCTATGGCTGGGTCTTTCCCAAACATGGTTCGGTCACTTTGGGCGTGGGCGGTGGTCATGCGCAAAACCCTGACATGAAGGCCCATTTTCGCGCCTATCTGACCCAACACGCCCCGCATATCGCCCCGGACCGGGTGAAATGCAAAGGCGCGTTTCTGCCCTTCGGCGCGTATCGCAAAACGCCGGGGCGCGGCGCGGTGCTGCTTGCAGGCGATGCTGCGGGGCTGGTGGACCCGATCACCGGCGAAGGGATCGCATGGGCGATGAAATCAGGCGAATTTGCGGGACAGGCGGCGGCAGAGGCCATCCGGCAAGACCGCCCCGCGATGGAGGCCTATATGGCACGGCTGGGCTATATCCACCGCGAAATGGCCGCCGCGCGCCGGATCAGAACGCTGATCTATGCGCCGATCATCCGCCGCCACTTTCCGCGTGTGGTGGAACGCAACCCGTCCATGACGCGCAGCTATCTGCGGCTTCTCTCGGGTCAGATCGACTATGCGGATCTGGGCAGCCGCGTGCTCTGGCGCACGGCGCGCCGTTTTGTGACCGCGATGCTGCCGCGCGGGCGCTGAATCGGGGCTATGCGCGCGCGGATGTGCAGTGTATAGCGCGCCCCATGAGCACGAACCCGCCCGATCTTCGCCCCGACCTTGCGCCGCGCGCGCGCCTGTCTGATGCACCCCGCGCAGGCCAGCCGTCCATCGGCATGGTCAGCCTTGGCTGCCCCAAGGCGCTGGTGGACAGTGAACGCATCCTGACCCGCCTGCGCGCCGAGGGCTATGGCATCAGCGCCGATTACGCGGGTGCGGATGCGGTGATCGTCAACACCTGCGGCTTTCTCGACAGCGCGAAGGCCGAGAGCCTTGAGGCGATCGGCGAGGCGCTGGCCGAGAATGGTCGTGTGATCGTCACTGGCTGTCTGGGTGCGGAACCCGACTATATCACCGGCGCGCATCCGCGGGTTCTGGCCGTGACCGGGCCGCATCAATATGAACAGGTGCTGGACGCTGTGCATTCTGCCGTCCCGCCGAATCCCGACCCGTTCATCGACCTGATGCCCGCGCCATCGGTCAACCTGACGCCGCGCCATTACAGCTACCTCAAGATTTCAGAGGGCTGTAACCACAAATGCAAGTTCTGCATCATCCCGGATATGCGCGGGCGTCTGGTCTCCCGGCCAGCCCATGCTGTGCTGCGCGAAGCGGAAAATCTGGTTGAAGCAGGGGTGAAAGAGCTTCTTGTCATCTCGCAGGACACATCGGCTTACGGTGTGGACATCAAACACGCCGAGTCCAAAGGCCACCGCGCCCATATCACCGACCTTGCGCGCGATCTGGGCTCTCTGGGCGCATGGGTGCGGCTGCATTATATCTACCCCTACCCCCATGTGCGCGATCTGATCCCGCTGATGGCAGATGGGCTGGTGCTGCCCTATCTGGATATCCCGTTCCAGCATTCCCACCCCGATGTTTTGCGGCGCATGGCGCGTCCGGCGG
>SKRP01000100.1 GCA_007118445.1 Natronohydrobacter sp. | reverse complement strand
TCGAGATGCCCTCGGGCAATCGCATGATCCTTTTGTCCCAAGGTCGCTTGCTGAACCTTGGCAATGCGACGGGCCATCCGTCTTTCGTGATGTCGGCAAGCTTCACCAATCAGGTGCTGGCACAGATCGAGCTCTGGACCAAGGGTGATGAATATGCGCCCGGCGTCTATCTGCTGCCCAAGCATCTGGATGAAAAAGTCGCGCGGCTGCATCTGGACCGGATTGGCGTGAAGCTGACCGAACTGCAGAAAGATCAGGCGGATTATATCGGCGTGACGGTCGAAGGGCCCTTCAAGTCCGAGCATTACCGGTATTGATCTTGCAGGGGGGCGGTTCCCGCGCGGCGCTGCCCTCGTTCGGGACCACATTGTCCGCCCGCGCAGACTGCCCGCCAAAGACGGTTGGCCCTCGTGCCACCTCTGTCAGCGCGCGTGGCGCAGCGGGCCGTCTGCTCGTGCTTCTGCTGGTCACGCTTTTCGGGTGCGGGCGGCCGGATCTTTCGGCCCCCGTCCTGTCGGAGCGTCTGCCCTTCTATGCGGCCACGGATGACAGCAGCGCTGCAGTACCCGTCGACAGCATCATCCAGGAATTCCTGCTGCCTGAAGCGCAGCTATCCGTCCTTTCTGGCCTGCCCTTCGCGCCGGATCGCGCCTATGCGCTGCTTGTCCAGATCCCGGGTCCCGGCACCGTCGATCTGACGCGCCCGACCGAGGCCCAGCGCGAGTTGCGGCGCTTCCTCAACCCTATAGCGCGTTGGCGGGCGGGCAGTGCGCTGGGGCATGCCGCCGTCGGTTGGCGCTGCGCGGATGACACGCGGCTGGGGCTGGTCGCCAAGAGCGGCGAGCGCAATCGGCAGGGGCTGCGGCTGCTGCTGGCCGGCTGGGGGCTGGCCGCCTTCATTTCGGATTACCATGACGGGTTCCTAGATCGCCCGTTTGCGCCGCGAAGCGCCAATGCAGGCGCGCTTGGACGCGGGCAGGCCCGGATTGTGGCCTTCGAGATCCCTCAGGCGGGCTGCGAGGAAATACGCCAGTCACTGCGCGATTACATCACGGCGGCCGAACCCTCGGTCGAACTCTATACCATGCGCGCGACAGCGCAGCGCCCTCTGGGCGAAGGCTGCGGCGGCTTTGCGATGTGGCTCGCGCTGCGCGGCGGTGTGTTCGCTGGCCTGCAGAAAACGCTGATGCGCCCGGTCGCCCTGTCGGACCGCTATATCGGCACGGGGCGCGAGATCAACGCCGCCGTGACCCCCTACCGCGCCGCGCCCAACGATCCGCCCGGACCTGTCGGCGTGTTACAGATCCTCTGCGGCGACTGGGAGGACGGGCGCGATCTGGGCAATGTCGAGGTCATGGACATGGAGTTGATGCTCATCGCGCTCGAACGCGCATACGCTCGCGCAGGGCCAGATTTCGCATTCGCCCCGAGGGTCTCGGGCGATGACGTCCATGTGCAGGCCGTCGCGGCAAAAGCGGACAAATGGCTGGCGCGATACCGGCGCGTCACCCCGGTGCATTCCGGGCAGGCGCGGGCCGTTGTCCTGCATCTGGATTGACGACCCAGCGCGCGCAGGGGGGCTGGGAGCTTTCGACCGGAGCACCGGGGGTTCCGGCTTTCTCCGGCTTTTCTTGTGCGCGCATTTGCTGTATGCGCGGCGCATCTGAGACGTGACGCAGGGGCCCCGGCGTGATGCAACAGGATTGGGGTCGGCGGCAATGGGGCCGCCATATGAAACGGAAAGGCCGGAGCGCTGGCGCTTTCCCTGAGGAACCGCAAGAGATGTTCAATATCGTTACCAAATCAATCCAGTGGGGCGAAGAGACGCTGACCCTGGAAACGGGCAAGATTGCCCGTCAGGCCGATGGCTCGGTCGTGGCCAGCTTGGGCGAAACCAGCGTCATGGCCAATGTGACTTTCGCCAAGGCAGCGAAACCCGGTCAGGATTTCTTCCCCCTGACAGTGCATTATCAGGAAAAAACCTATGCTGCGGGCAAGATCCCCGGTGGCTTCCTGAAGCGCGAAGGCCGTCCTTCCGACAAGGAAACGCTGACCTCGCGTCTGATCGACCGTCCGATCCGCCCGCTGTTCGTCGATGGCTTCAAGCATGAAGTGCTGGTGATCTGCACTGTGCTGTCGCATGATCTGGTCAATGAACCCGATGTGGTCGCCCTGATCGCCGCCTCTGCTGCGCTGACGATTTCCGGTGTGCCCTTCATGGGTCCGATTGGCGCTGCGCGTGTGGGCTATGTCGATGGCCAGTATATCCTGAACCCCGAATGTCAGGACATGGAAAAGCTGCGCGAAAATGCCGAGCAGCGCCTTGATCTGGTTGTGGCCGGGACCCGCGACGCCGTGATGATGGTGGAATCGGAAGCCTATGAGCTGACCGAGGCGGAAATGCTGGGCGCTGTGAAATTCGCCCATGAGAGCTACCAGCCCGTGATCGATACGATCATCGCACTGGCCGAAGAGGCCGCGAAAGAGCCGTTTGATTTCACCCCGCCGGATTATTCCGATCTCTATGCGGCAGTGAAAACGGCGGGCGAGCCACTGATGCGCGCGGCTTTCGCGCTGCGCGACAAGCAGGAACGTGTCGCCGCGATCTCTGCTGCGCGCGAGGCCATCAAGGCGGCTTTGACCGAAGAGCAACTGGCCGATGAGAACCTTGGTTCGGCGATGAAGAAGCTCGAAGCCTCGATCCTGCGCGGCGCTGTGGTTGATGGCCAGCCGCGCGTTGACGGGCGCGACACGACGACCGTGCGCCCGATTGTCGCTGAAACCGGCATCCTGCCGCGCACGCATGGCTCGTCGCTCTTCACCCGTGGCGAGACGCAATCGCTTTGCGTGACCACGCTCGGCACCGGCGATGATGAGCAGTTCATCGACGCGCTGACTGGCACATCCAAGGCGAATTTCATGCTGCATTACAACTTCCCCCCCTATTCGGTGGGCGAGGTTGGGCGCTTCGGTCCTCCGGGACGGCGCGAAGTGGGGCATGGCAAACTGGCATGGCGTGCGCTGCAGGCCGTTCTACCTGCCGCGACCGATTTCCCCTACACTATCCGCATGGTGTCAGAGATCACGGAATCGAACGGGTCCTCCTCGATGGCCACGGTTTGCGGCGGGTCGCTGTCGATGATGGATGCGGGCGTGCCGCTGAAAGCGCCTGTGGCCGGTGTCGCGATGGGTCTGATCCTGGAAGATGATGGCCGTTTCGCCGTGCTGACCGATATTCTGGGCGACGAGGATCACCTCGGCGACATGGATTTCAAGGTCGCGGGCACCGAAGGCGGGATCACCAGCCTGCAGATGGATATCAAGGTCGCGGGCATCACCTTCGAGATCATGGAACAGGCGCTGGCGCAGGCCAAGGATGGGCGGATGCATATCCTGGGCGAGATGTCGAAAGCGCTGAGCACGCCATCGGGCTTCAGCCAGTATGCGCCGAAGATCGAGACGATGCAGGTGCCGACGGATAAAATCCGCGAAGTGATCGGCACGGGCGGCAAGGTCATTCGTGAAATCGTCGAAGTGTCGGGCGCGAAGGTCGATATCAATGATGATGGCGTGATCAAGATCGCCTCGAATGATCAGGAAGCGATCAAGAAGGCCTATGACATGATCTATTCGATCGTGGCAGAGCCGGAAGTCGGCAAGATCTACACGGGCCGCGTGGTCAAGCTGGTCGATTTCGGTGCGTTTGTGAATTTCTTCGGCAAGCGCGACGGGCTGGTGCATGTCAGCCAGATCGAGAACCGCCGCCTGAACCATCCTTCGGATGCGCTGAAGGAAGGTCAGGAAGTGAAGGTCAAGCTCTTGGGCTTCGATGATCGCGGCAAGGTCCGGCTGGCCATGAAAATGGTCGATCAGGAAACCGGCGAAGAGATCGTTGCGGAAAAGACAGAATAAGCCGACCCTGAACCTGAATCAAATAGACCCCGGAGGCGATTCCGGGGTCTTTTCTTTGCGTCACGCAGGCGCGGCAACCCCTTGGCGCAGATCTTCCAGCACCATATCACTGTGCTTCTCGCCGATCATGATCGCGGGCGCATTGGTATTGCCCGACACGATTTCCGGCATGATCGCGCAATCCGCGACGCTCAGGCCCTCGATACCATGCACACGCAACCGGGCATCGACAACCGCGCCCGGGTCGCTTTCTGCCCCCATCCTGCAGGTGCCGGTCGGGTGATAGATCGTCGTCGCAGAATTGCGGACCCAATCCAGGATCGCCGCGTCATCGCTATCGGCGACATCCGGGCCAGGGCGGTATTCGTCGCGGAGTTCATCGCAAAGCGGCGCATGGCGCGCGATATTGCGGGAAATGCGCACGGATTCGATCATCGTGCGACAATCCGTCGGCGTGGCCAGATAATTCGGATGGATCCGCGGCGCGCGGGCCGGATCAGGGCTGGCCAGTTCCAGATGCCCGCGACTTTCCGGGCGCAGCTGGCAGACCGAGACCGTGAAGGCCGAGAAATCATGCACCCCCTCGCTTGGGCTGTCCGCAGACCAGGGCTGGATGTGGAACTGAATATCCGGGGTTGCCAGATCCGGCGAGGTGCGCAGGAACCCGGTCGCGAGCGAAGCCGCCATGGTCATCGGCCCGGTCCGGCTGATCGCGTAACGCAGCGCGATGCGCAGCTTGTCGAAAGGGTTGCGCACCTCGTCATTCAGCGTGGGTTTCTTCGTGCGGAACACCAGCCGCGCCTGCAGATGATCCTGCAGATTGCACCCGACACCCGGCAGATCCGCGCGCGGCGTGATGCCCTGCTTGCGCAGATGCCGCGCATTGCCAATGCCTGACAGCATCAGGATCTGGGGCGACCCGATGGCACCCGCCGACAGGATCACGCGCCCATGCGCCCGCGCCGTGTGCAGCGCATTATCCGCGCCGCGCCATTCGACACCGATAGCGCGCTTGCCCTCGAACAGGATGCGGGTGATCTGCGCGCGGGTCTGGATGCGCAGGTTTTCGCGCCCGCGGGCCGGGTTCAGATAGGCCACGGCCGAGCTGCAGCGCCGCCCGTTGCGGGTGGTCAGCTGGAAATACCCCACCCCTTCCTGCGTGGCCCCGTTATAGTCAGGGTTGAACGGATAACCTGCGGCCTGCGCGGCCTTGACCCATGCATCACAAATCGGCCGCGACAGGCGCGCATCCGCAACCGATAGCGGCCCGCCAATGCCGTGAAATTCATCCTCGCCGCGTTCCTGATTCTCGGCGCGGCGGAAATAGGGCAGCACCTGATCCCAGTCCCAGCCGGGATTGCCCATCTGTGCCCAGCGGTCGTAATCTTCCGGCTGCCCCCGGACATACAAAAGCCCGTTCAGCGAAGAAGACCCGCCCAGCACCTTGCCACGTGGCCAGGGCAGGCGACGCCCGTTCAGACCCGGATCGGGTTCGGTCATGTAGCACCAGTCCAGCGCCGGATCGCCCATGGTGCGGAAATACCCGACCGGGACATGAATCCACGGGTTCAGATCGCGCCCGCCCGCTTCCAGCAACAACACGCGCAACTTCGGATCCGCACTGATCCGATTGGCCAGTGCGCAGCCAGCCGAACCGGCGCCCACGATGATCACATCGGCTTCGTGGTCGAACATCTGCTCCTCCCCGAACTGATTTTCGCTATGAAACTTCTTGACAGGTAGCAATACGGATGCTTTTTTGAAACTTCAAGTCTCAATAATAGAGATTGAAGATCATAACTGCTTAGTCAACTTTGGGAGGAGACCATGACTAAACGAGACCTCTCCGGCATTTCGCGCCGGGACTTTCTGCGCATCACTCAGCGTTTCGGGATGAGCTCGACCATGCTTGCCCTTGGCGGGATGACCGGGGTGATCACGCTGCCCAGCCTCGCCAAAGCTGTCGAAACGACCTATGAGAAGCGCTTCGCCAATGAACCGCGTCACACGCTGCGCTATGGCGCGGCCGGGTTCAACGCGCGCAACACCTTGATCGAACGGAACGGCATCCCGGAATTTGTGCGTGATCTGGAAGAACGCACGGATGGCGAAATCCGCGTCGAATTCATTGGCGACAACCAGATCTGCGGTCAGCTGGACTGCGTGACGCGCACGCAGGAGGGGATTGTCGATCTGTTCTCGGCTTCGACGCAGAACTCGGCCGGCGGCGCGCCCTATCTGAATGTGCTGGACTACGCCTATATGTTCCCGACAGTCGCGTCGCAGTATTACTTCATGTATCACCCGGACAGCATGAAGCTGCTGCGCGAACCCTATGAGCGCATGCACGGGCTGAAATTCCTGTTCACGCATTGCGAATTGCGCGGCATCCAGCTGGGCAATAGCTGGCGGGATCGCCCGGATGTCACCAGCGTCACGGACCTTGCGGGCACCCGCAACCGTGTCACCGGCACGCAGCTGGGCCGGATCGCCATGGAACTGATGCAGCTGAACCCGACCCCGATCGCCTGGGAAGAAACGCTGGACGGGCTGCGGCAAGGGCTGATCGACGGGGCGGAAACATGGGCCTCGGCTGTGGCCTATGCCAATATGTCGCCGGTCGTGTCGCAATCGGTGGACCTGCGCTTCTTCTGCGGCACCGAACACACGGCGATGCGCGCGGAAAGCTTCGATGCGCTGGAAGGGCATTTGCAGGATGCCGTGATGGAATCGTCCTACCTGGCGCAGATCGCGGCGCAATATGCCAATGAGGCGGCGCTGGTGAACACTGTCGGCTTCTCTGATCCGCAAATGCCCGGAACCATTTTCGCCGAACATGGCGTGCGCCCGGTCTTCCTGAGCGATGCGGCATTGCGCGAAGCCGAAGAGATGTGCTCGCCTGAATTCGTGCCCGGCCCCTGGGAGCAGTGGCGCGAGCGGATCAATGGCTGGTCCGGTGGTCTGGACACCTATACCGAGATCCACAGCATCG
>SKRP01000313.1 GCA_007118445.1 Natronohydrobacter sp. | reverse complement strand
TCCGCGACACGGTGATCACATTCTATCCGCTGGAACGCAGCGCCGAGGAAATCGCGGCGATGATTGCGGCCAGGCAGGGCGCGGGCCGGGCCTTTCTGGTGGCGCAGGAGGGTGACGTATGCCTGGGCTTTGCCAGCTACGACCAGTTCCGCCCCGGCCCCGGCAATGCCCGCAGCATGGAGCATACGATCAATCTCGCCCCGCAAGCGCGCGGCAGGGGGGGCGGGCGCGCGCTGCTGGCCGCGCTGGAGACCCACGCCCGCGCTGCCGGACATCATCTGATGATCGCGGCGATTTCAGGGGCGAATACGGGCTCTGTCACCTTCCATGCGGCGCTGGGCTATATCCATGTCGGCACAATGCCACAGCTGGGCTGGAAATTCGGCCGCTACCATGATCTTGTCCTGATGCAGAAATTCCTCTGAGCGGGCTGATTTGTCCTGCTGCATTCCCGCTTTCGCCCTGATACGGTGCTGCTCATGTCGATCTGGACCCGCATCGCCGACGCGCTCAAGGCGCTGTCCAAAGGTGAACCGCTCAGCGCGGTCTTTGATCGCCTGCGCACCCCTCCGGAACGCACAGTCGCCTTTACCATCGCCGTGATCGCGTTGGGGGCGAAACTCGCCAAGGCCGACGGGCAGGTGACGCGCGGCGAGGTCGCGGCCTTCCGCCGGGTCTTTACCATCCCGCCCGAAGATGAGGCCAATGCTGCGCGCGTGTTCAATCTGGCGCGGCAGGATGTGGCGGGCTTCGATCTCTATGCGCGCAAGATCGCGGCGATGTTTCCGCCCCGCGATCCGGTCTTGATCGACCTGATGGAGGGGCTTTTCGAGGTGGCGATGGCAGATCGCGACTTCCACCCACAGGAAGAGGCTTTTCTGGAAGAGGTCGCGCGCATTTTCGGCCTGACCGAGCGGTGTTTCCGCTGCCTGCGCGCGCGCTATGTCGGCGATGTCGCGCCGGACCCTTATGATGTGCTTGAAGTGGCCCCGGATGCGCCGCTTGCTGTCATCCGCAAGGCCTATCGCGCGGCTGTGCGCGAAACCCATCCGGACCGGCTGGCCGCGCGCGGGGTCCCGCCCGAGGCCGTGGCCATAGCCGAACACCGATTGCGTGATCTCAACCAGGCATGGGAAGAAATCCGCGCACGCCACGCTGCATAAGATACCCGCGCGCTCTGGTATTGCCGCTTTGCGCTGCCTATATCGCAGGGATGCGACACATCATGCTGCCCTTGCTGCTTGCTGCCGCCCTTGCCCTGCCAGTTCAGGCGCAGGACCAGCCTGCCCCGCCTGCCGAAGACACGCCTGCCGAAGACACGCCTGCGCCCATGCTGGACATGTTCGAGCGGATGCTGCGCGGCTTCATGACCGAGATCGAGCCGCAGATGCGCGAGCTCGAACGCGGGCTGGAGGCGCTGGAGCCCGAGATTCAGGGTTTTCTCGACCGCATGCGCGGCATGGCGCAATATCACCCGCCGGAAGTGCTGCCCAATGGCGATATCCTGATCCGTCGCAGGCAGGCCGATGACCCGCCCTCTGATTCTGGCCCCTCTGATCCTGACGAAGCGGAGAAGGGCTCAGACAGTATCCCCTTCGAACTCTGACCCTGTCTCGCGCGTACCCCGCCGCACCCGCACTTTCGCACTGGCACCGATCTGGTTGGCCAGCGACGCAAAGCGCTGTTCGGCCACTTCGGTGAACAGCGCCTGCATCTCGGGCTGCAGCACCAGTTCAAGCACCTTTTTCTTCGGATAGAACCGCAATTCACCAGCATTGCCCGGCCCGTCCATCGAGAACATTGCCCCGAAGCGCAGGGCCCGGCCCAGCATCTTGGCCTCTTTCACGTCGCGCTCATCCAGCAGCCCCGCGAGGTCCTTCATCCGTGGCCCCATGCCGCTGGTCTTGTAGCGATGCATCAGCGCAATCCCCAGATAGATGCGCCCGGGATGGTCCAGCCCGCCCAGATTGGCGCGGGTGGTGATGTCGAAACAGGCATCCGCGCGGTAATCGGGATGCGCGCGCCAGTTCACATCATGCAACAGGCAGGCCGCGCGGATCAGGCGCAGGCGCTCGGGCGGGCGATTGCGGTAAAGTGGCAGCAGAAACTCATAGAGTTTCTTGCCGAAACCCGGAAGGCGCGCGCTGGAATGCTCCATGAAATGGCAGGCTTCCAGCAGCGGATCGCGGGTGCGCAGCGCATCAGGCATCTGGTCGTAGAGAATCCCCTCGCGGATTCCGTAGCTCGAGACATAGACCTGTCTGGGGCTGAACACATGCACCAGCTGGCGCAAGACCTGCGCGGCCAGCGGCACAAGGCTCATGCGCTCTTCGGAAATGCCCGTCAGTTTGCGCAGCTCTGCCATGTCCTGCTGCGTGATCCAGTCGATGGTCTTGCGGATATTCTTGGGCGTCATCGCATATTCATGCAGCACTTTCAGCGGGTAGTCGCGCCGCTCCATATCCAGGCGCGCAATTGCCCGCCACGATCCGCCCACCAGATAGAGCGCATCATGATGCGTGCCCGTCTGGTCGCTCAGGCCGCGCAGCACATCGCCGACATGCTGGCGCAGGCCCTTCTTGCCGCCGGGGATCTGCTGCAGCCGGAACGGACCCAGCCCGGACGTGACCGCCTGATGCACACGGCCCGCGCCGATCACGGCCAGTTCCATACTGTTGCCGCCAATGTCGCAGACCAGCCCTTCGGCCTCGGGCCAGCCGGTGAGCACGCCTTGTGCGGACAGCCGGGCTTCTTCATCCCCGTCGATCACGCGCATTCGCAGGCCAGTGGCGCCTTCGATCTCGGCGCGGAATTCAGGGCCGTCCTCGGCCTCGCGCATGGCGGCAGTCGCGACCATGGTCAGATTGCTCAGCGTCATGCCGCGCGCCAGCAGCGCAAAGCGTTTCAGCGTGGCCATGGCCCGGATGCGGCCTTCGGGGTTCAGCTTGCCGGTTTCCGCAAGCCCCCGCCCCAGACCGCAGAGCACTTTTTCGTTGAAGAAATAGGCCGGGCTGCGGGCCGCGCCGTCAAACACCACCAGCCGGATCGAGTTCGAGCCGACATCGATCACGCCGACATGCGCCAATGCGCGGGCCTGCGGGTCGTCGAAAAGTGGTGTGTCGAAAAAGCCCCTCGCGTCGCGTGTCGCGTCGGGATCCGAAGCGCCCGCCACATCTGCGGGCGAATTGCCATCCATCGGGTCTCTCCTGTCTGGCATCGGTCAGGGGCAGACTACCCTGCCTGCAGGACCAAGGTCAATCTTTCGTGACTGTTTGCCCTTGCGTCAACCTGTCCGGGGCGTGTGGGCGAGGGGCCTTCCGCCCCGGCGCGCGATGCGCCATAAGGGGCGCGATGACGAGAGGACAGCCCCATGCATGATATCCGCGCCATTCGCGACAATCCTGACAGTTTCGATGCGGCCCTTGCGCGCCGCGGGTTAGCGCCGCAATCGGCAGAGATTCTGGCCATCGACCAGTCGCGCCGCAGTGCGATCCTGCAGGCCGAAGAGGCGAAAGCCGCGCAGAATGCGGCCTCCAAACAGGTGGGGGCGGCGAAAGCGCGCGGCGATGAGGCCGAATTTGCAAGGCTGCGGGCGCTGGTGGGCGAGAAGAAGGCCGAGATCGCGGCGCTTGAGGATCAGGCGCGCAAGGGCGATGCGGCATTGACCGCGTTGCTGGAGACGCTGCCCAACACGCCGCTGGCCGATGTGCCGGATGGGGCGGATGAGGCCGAGAATGTCGAACTGCGGCGCTGGGGCAACCCGGCCGCGCCGGATTTCCAGCCCAGCGAGCATTTCGAGATTGCGGGCGTGGCGCGCGACATGGATTTCGCCACCGCTGCGAAGCTGTCGGGGTCGCGCTTCGTGGTGCTGCGCGGCGCTGTGGCCCGCGTGCATCGGGCGCTGGCGCAATTCATGCTCGATCTGCATATCGAAGAGCATGGGTTGCGCGAGGTGAACAGCCCGGTTCTGGTGCGCGATGCGGCGATGTATGGCACGGGTCAGTTGCCGAAATTCGCCGAGGACAGCTATCAGACGACCAATGGCTGGTGGCTGATCCCGACATCGGAAGTGACGCTGACCAATTTCGCCGCAGGCGAGATTCTGGATGCTGGCCAACTGCCGCTGCGCTTTTGTTCGCATACGCTGTGCTTCCGCTCGGAAGCGGGCAGCGCGGGCAAGGACACCACAGGCATGCTGCGCCAGCACCAGTTCGAGAAGGTCGAGATGGTCTCGATCACCCGTCCAGACGACAGTCTGGCTGAACATGACCGCATGACGCGCTGCGCCGAAACTGTGCTGGAGCGGCTGGAACTGCCCTACCGGACGATCGTGCTCTGCACCGGCGATATGGGGTTTGGCGCGCAAAAGACGCATGATATCGAGGTCTGGCTGCCAGGGCAGGGGGCATATCGCGAGATCTCTTCGGTCTCTGTCTGCGGCGATTTTCAGGCGCGGCGGATGAATGCACGCTTCCGGCCCGAACCGGGTGCCAGGCCCGAGTTTCTGCACACCCTGAACGGGTCGGGCGTGGCCGTGGGGCGCTGCCTGATTGCAGTTCTGGAAAACGGGCAGCAGGCAGATGGGTCGGTCACACTGCCTGCGGCGCTGCATCCCTATCTGCGCGGGCGCGGGCGAATCACGGCCGGGGGCGATCTGGTCTGAAGGATGCGCAATGTGGCGCATCGGGGGCAGGTTGTGAAGAATGGTTAACAAAACCTTCCCTATGCCCGATTTCCGCCATGATTCGCTGGCCAAGTGGCGAGGTCCGAAGCTGTTATCAGGAGAGTTCCCATGCGCCAGAGTGATCCCGCGATGCATCCGCGCCCGACCCATGCCAACCGCCCCGGCACCCAGCCCCGGCTGAGCGCGGATTCGCGCCCTGGCCATCCGCGCAACGCGGCCGCCCACAAGGCCGCTGTGCGCTTCACGGATTGGGGCCTGATCTGAACGCCGCAGGCCAGTTGCCACGCGCCGCGCGGATGGGCTGATTTTCGCCGATCCGTCCCGCGTGGCCTGCGCCAGGTGCATTATGGTCTGGGCCTGCGCCGCCTGACCGGCTAGCACTTCTGCATACGCGCCTGTCACAGGCGGCCAGTCCCGCGAGCCCATGTCCACACCGATTTCCGCGATCCGCAATCTTGGCCCGGCGATGGAAGCCGCGTTTCAGGGCGTCGGCATCGACAGCGCCGAGGCGCTGCGCGAGATCGGCACGGATGCCGCCTATGCACGCTTGCTGCGCGCGGGCCACAAGCCGCATTTCATCGCCTATTATGTGCTGGAAATGGGGTTGCAGGGGCGGCCCTGGAATGATTGCAAGGGCGACGAGAAAACCCGCCTGCGCGCGCGGTTCGACCGGCTGAAGGCCGAGAACCGCTGTGAGGCAGACCCGATGGACGCGATCCTTGATCAGATCGGCGTCATCCCCACCGCCCCCGGAAAGTGAGCCACCGCATGACCCGTTTCGTGATCCTTGCCTGTCTTGCCCTTGGCCTTGCCGCCTGTGGCAGCCGCGCCCCCGATGTCAGCCGCGCCCCTGCCCAACCCGCGCTTTATCCGGGCGAGACGCCCGAGATGCGCCAGCTGGTGCAGCAATATGCGGCGAAACATGACATCCCCGAATCGCTGCTGCACCGGGTGATCCAGCGCGAAAGCGATTATCGCCCGCATGCGCGCAATGGTCCCTATTGGGGGCTGATGCAGATCCTGCCGCAAACCGCGCGGCAGATGGGGTTCCGGGGCCGCCCCGAGGACCTGCTCGATGCGGAAACCAACCTGACCTATGCCGGCCGTTATCTGCGCGGTGCATGGATGCTGTCGGATGGCAAGATCGACCGCGCCGTGATGTGGTATGCGCGCGGCTATTATTACGAGGCGCGCGACCGCTGCATGCTGGTCGCCACAGGTCTGCGGACGCGCGAAGTGCGGCGCGATTGCCCGTCGCGTCAGGCAGAATAAGTCGCGTCAGGCAGAATAAAGGGGGCGTCACCGCCCCCCTTTTCCGTCGCT
Source organism: Natronohydrobacter sp. (assembly GCA_007118445.1). Lineage (GTDB taxonomy): Bacteria > Pseudomonadota > Alphaproteobacteria > Rhodobacterales > Rhodobacteraceae > Roseinatronobacter. The sequence continues at coordinate 961 of SKRP01000313.1, read as the reverse complement.
TTGACCTCGCGTGAGGTTGTTTGCGCTCAGAAGGACCAGACGCGCGCCTCTGCATCCATCATCGCGCCTGCCATGGCCGGGGGCTGGGCCACGCCCACACCCTCGATCAGCACATCAGGCTCTGCGCCAAGGCCGGGCAGGTAGATCGCGCAGACCTCGACGGTCACGCCATTGCCCATCAGCATCTGCAACATGCCCTGCGGGCTGGCCCCGCGCGGGGGTTGTTCGGCGGTGGCGGATTCGGGCGCGTCGATCAGGGCCAGATCACCACCGGGGCCGCAGAGCAGGATGCGGGTCTCGGCACCTTGCTCGACCGCCTGTGCGGTCAGCACCATGGCCATCAGTTGTGTCTGCGGGTTTTCCGAGGTGACGACAGTGACCAGCTTGTCAGCGCCTTCGGCAAAGGCGGGCGTGGCCAATGCAAGGCCCATGGCGGCGGCGGTCAGTGTGCGGGAAAAGCTCATGTGAATACTCCTGGTTCTGCCGGATGGGTCCGGTCGCGCGCAGGCTGACAGGAGTATGCAGAAATTCAAACATGACGATATGTCGCGGTCACAAGGCGTTGAGGGGGTGGGTTGCGATCCACAGGAGCGCGTCGAGATAGTGGGCGAGGGTCCAGCGGATGGCGTCACCAAGGCCCCACCAGAGCGCGGCGGCGATCAGCATCAGGGCGAGGACGGGCAGAGTCCAGATCAGGCCGAGGGCGAGGCTGGCGCGGAAGCTGGCCAAGGGGGAGGTGGTGGCGCTGTCGATCCATGTGGCCACATGGCGGCGCAGGGGGCGGGGCCAGATGCCTTGCAGGCCGAGCAGGCTGAGGGCGGCGTGCAGCGCTGTGGGCAGGATGGTCGAGAAGAGCATGGCGTAGAGCCAGACATAAGCGCCGGGGGTGTCGCGGATGCCGTCAAATAGTGCGGGGAGGTCGAGGAAGGGGACACCGGCGAGCAGGTTGAGGCAGTGGATA
>SKRP01000295.1 GCA_007118445.1 Natronohydrobacter sp. | reverse complement strand
TGACGGTCATGGCCACGTTCGTGTTTCTGGAAACCTGCCGACGGGTGCTGGGCTGGAGCCTGGTGATCCTGGTCGGGGCCGCGCTGGCCTATGCGATGCTGGGCCATCTGATCCCCGGCACCTGGGGGCATGCGGGGTTCAACGCCACGCGGATGACCGCGCGGCTGTTCATGGCCGATAGCGGGTTCTGGGGGATGCTGCCGGGGCTGTCGGCCACGGTGATTTCCATATTCATCCTGTTCGGGCTGATCATGATGGGCACTGGCGGCGGGCGGGCCTTCATGAATGCGGCCCTCGTCATCGCCGGGCGGCAGGTGGGGGGCGCAGCCAAGGTGGCCACGGTGGGCTCTTCGCTGATGGGCACGATCTCGGGCTCGGGGATGGCCAATGCGGCGGCCACCGGGTCGCTGACCATTCCGATGATGAAGAACCTCGGCTATCGACGGCCCTTCGCGGTGGGAGTGGAGGCCACGGCCTCGACCGGCGGGCAGCTCATGCCGCCGATCATGGGTGCCGGGGCGTTCGTGATGGCCGAGATCGTGGGCATCCCCTATCTGACCATCGTGGTGGCCGCGGTCATCCCGGCGATCCTGTTCTACCTGGGCAATTTCTGGGTGATTCACTACTCTGCCCGCAAGGAAGGCATCGCACCTGTCCCCGCCGAGCGCATTCCCTCGGCGCGCGCGACCTTTACCTGGCTGTTTTTCCTGCAACTGGTCATGCCGGTTGCGCTGATGATCTGGTATCTGATCAGCGGCTATTCCATCGCCTATGCGGGCTCGCAGGCGATTCTGGCCACGCTGTTCGTGTTCTTCGTGTTCAACTGGGAACATACGTTCAGGGAAAAGCTGCTGATCTTCCTCGAGATCCTGCGCAAGGCCGGGATCAGTCTGGCGATGATGGCGGTGCTGGCCTTCACTGCGCAGATCATCGTCTCGATGATCTCGGCTACCGGGATCGGGGTGAAATTCACCGACATGATGGTGACCTTCGGCGGGCAATCGCTGTTTCTGGTGCTGGTCATGGCGATGCTGGCCTGCATCATCCTTGGCATGGGGATGCCCACCACAGCGGCCTATGTGCTCTCGGCCTCGCTGGCCGCACCGGCGCTGATCGCGCTGGATGTGCCGCCGCTGCACGCGCATCTGTTTGCGTTCTATTTCGCGATCCTCGCCACCATCACACCGCCGGTCTGCACGGCCATCTATGCCGCTGCGGCGATTGCCGAAATCCCCTGGACCAAAGCGGTGGCCGATACGATGAAACTGGGTTGGGTGGCTTTTACCATACCCTTCATGTTCGTCTACTCGCCGCAGCTTCTGATGGAGGGCAGCGTGCCCGAGATCATCGGCGTGGCGCTGGTCAAGGCAGTGGGTGTGCTGGCGCTGGCCACGGCCACGATCAGTTTTTTCGCCACCCGTCTGAGCGTCATGCAGCGTCTGCTGGCCTTTGCCGGTGCAGGGCTTCTGATCGCGCCAAACTGGCAGCTCAACCTTGCCGGACTGGCGGTCACGGCGCTGGCACTGGTGCTCAACATGCGCGCCGGGAGAGCGGAACAGGCCGCGCCAGCGCCCGACCTGCATCAGGTGCCGACGCAACGGTCGTGAAGACAAAACCCCGTGGCTGCCCATGTCAGCTGCAGGCGCTCGCGACCGGCTCGCGCAGCATCTGTTCGGGATACGTTGCCCGGATTCATGCGCGGATGACGTGCCTGTCCTGGTCAGGGCCAGAGCGTCGTTCGATGATTTGCGTTGAGCCAGGGCGCGCGACCACTATGGCGCGAGCTCACCTCTCGTGATACCCTCGTCATGTAATTGCTTTTCGACATGCGCGTGTCACAATCGAATTTGCTGCATTTCAGGTCACGACACGTTGCTGGGTATGCTATAAATCTGAAACGTCTGGCGACAGGTTTTCGCCATGAGCACAGTGTTTTTCAGTCATGCCAGTGCGCATATGGATGCCGCGCGTGATCCAGTGCGGCGGTTTCCGGCGACAGGCTTCGACCGCGCGTTCGACAATCCCGATCTGAGGCCCGGACCCGATGTCGAGAGTGACCCCGATGACTGGAACAGGCTGATCGCTTTCCTGTCGAATGGCCACAAGCCCGAGCACGAGGCGGTGCGGATATTCGGATGGAATGCGATAGACGCCCTCGAACTTGCCGGGCCGTCGGTCGAGGGCACGAAACCGGGGGCACGAAACCGGGGGGCACACCACGCTGCGGCAGCGTCGACCAAGGTCGGCGCGTGCGCAAACCTTCCGGATTTGTCGCATGGGACCGGTCCGGTTTTCCGGTTCCAGTATGAAAAAGGCGATTTCTGCAACCCATTGAACAGAGGCAGATATGGTTAATCTCAGAATCTATGGCCGCGAACGGCGCCCCGAAATCCTTGATGCGGGGATCGCGGATGGTGATGCAGAGATCATACGCGAATTCGAGCTGGACCTGACGCGCACTGTCGATCCTGAGCCAACACTGCTGGAGCTGGATGATCATGATCTCCTGGAGTTCGAAACCCCTGAGGGCGCGCTGGTGGTCTTGCGAGGGGACGAAGTTCCCTTCTTTTACGAACGCGACGCGCAGCGCAGATCGGCAGCTTCGGGTCTGATTGACATCACTGCCGAGTTGCCGGCGGATGCGCCGGATCCCGCGCGCGGCGGCATGTTGCGGCGCATTCAAGCACGCATCCTGCGCGTTCTGGGCCGCAAGGCCGTCTCTGCAGGGGCAGTGGCGCTTGCGCGACAGTTCGAGGACAGCGCGGTTTCGGATCACGGCAAAGGCCATGGCGTGTTTCGCTGGCACGGCACCGAGGGGCCGGACGGGTTTACCGCGCCGGGCGATCTGGCCAATGAAGGCAAGCCCTGGCTGGTTTTCCTGCATGGCACGGCGTCCAGCACCACAGGCAGTTTCGGCGGCCTGCTGCAGCTTGATGAGGGGCGCGCCTGGGCGCGGATCGAGGCGCAATACGCGGAACGGATCCTGTGTCTTGAGCATCGGACTTTGACCGAAAGTCCGATCCGCAATGCGCTGATGCTGGTCGAGGCGTTACCTGCAGGCGCCGAACTGCATCTTGTTTCGCAGAGCCGTGGCGGGTTGATCGGAGAGCTGATTGCGCGCGCGCAGCTGGAAACGGACGAGGGCGCAGCGCGCGCGCCTTTTCTCGATGACGAACTCGACCTGTTTTCGGAAGACGCATACGCCGGGCAACGCGCCGAACTGGTTGCGCTGGGCGCGCTGCTTGAGGCAAAACAAATCCGTGTCACCCGTTTTGTCCGCGTGGCCTGCCCGGCGGCAGGGACTGGTCTGATGACCGAGCGGCTGGATCGTTGGGTCAACCTGTTGCTGAACGCGATGCTGGCCGTCGGCAGCGCGGCGCTTGGCCCTGTTGGAACGAAAATCGCGAACGGGCTGCGCGTCGTGCTGCGCGCGCTGGTCAGAGAGCGCGCAAATCCGCAGGCGCTGCCCGGGCTTTCGGCCATGGCACCAGAGCAATCCCGATTGATCGTGCTGCTCAATCTGCCCGGCATGCGCCTGAAGGACTCCGATCTGGTCGTTATTGCGGGCGATATCGAAGGCGGCAGCATCTGGCAGCGGATGGCAATACTGGTCACCGACCGGTTTTTCGGCCAGTCCCATGATCTGGTCATCGAGAGCGCGTCCATGCATCGGGGCATGTTGCGCGCGCGCGGGTATCACTACCATTTCGCGCAAGGCTCAAAGGTCAATCACTTCAGCTATTTCCGCAATGAGACCACGGCGCGCTTGATGGCCGATGCATTGACCAACCCGGCAGCGCTGGAAGGCCGGAGCCATCCCTTGCCCGCAGATTTCCGCAGCGAGATGGACCCGGAAGAAGAGGAACCGCTCATCTCGCGCCATCGCAGTGGCCAGCGCGATGTGCCGGTGCTGATGCTCTTGCCCGGGATCAATGGCAGTCACCTCGCGGATGAAAGCGGACGCATCTGGATGCATCCGCTGCGCCTGATCGGCGGCGGTATCCGCAGGCTGGATATTTCGGCAGCCGGTGTGCGGCCTGACGGTGTTCTCAACCGCTATTATCGCGCCCTGTTCAATTTTCTGGACCGCAACCATCAGGTCGTTGCATGGCCCTATGACTGGCGCAAATCGCTGATGGAAACGGCTGACCTGTTCGCCAACGATCTGAACAGGCACCTGCATCAGACTGATCGGCCCGTCCGGATCGTCGCCCATTCCATGGGCGGGCTGGTCGCACGGACAGCCTTTGCGCGGCATCCGAAACTCTGGGCGCGCTTCAAGGCCCGCAGCGGCGCGCGGCTGGTGATGCTGGGAACACCCGATGGCGGCTCTTTCGCGATCCCTCTGATGTTGCTCGGGCAGGAGCGTCTGATGAAGATCCTCGCGCGGTTTGATCTGCGCCATGGCAGGACCGGACAATTGTCGATTGTTGCCCGCTGGCCCGGTGTGGCGCAGATGCTGCCAGTGCCGGTCGGGGGCGATGCTGCGACCTCGGGGCTGGACCTGTTCTCTGATGCAGGCTGGCAGCGTTTGCGCGCGCTTGATCCCGACGGGGCCTGGGTGGCCCCTGATGCGCAGGCTCTGGCGCAGGCGCGCGCGTTCCGCCAGATATACCAGAGCGCGCCCTCGGACCCTGCGGTCATGTCCTATATCGCAGGTCAGAACACGACCCATGCGGCCATTTTTGCCCCTGCGCCCGGACAACAGGACGGAATCCGCTTCGGCGTTGCCGAACAGGGCGATGGCCGGGTGCTGTGGATCACGGGTATCCCGCGCGGGCTGCCGGTCTGGTATACGGATGCCGCGCATGGCGATCTTGCGCGCCACAGCCCTGCATTTCCCGCGATCCAGGACATACTGGATACGGGCAGGACGACGCGCCTGTCCACGACACCGCCTGCTGTCAGGTCTGTTCCGTCTGACAGGGCCGTGATTACAGGAGAGGCAATCGACCGACTGCCCAATCCTGATGAGCTGTCTGATATCGCAATGGGCGCGCGGAGTCTGCCTGTGCACAGGCATCAACCTGTCCGCCCGATACAGGTGCGCGTCACGAACGGGCATCTCAAATTCGCGCGCTTCCCGGTGGTGGTCGGACATTATCTCGGGGATGGTCTGACGGGAACAGAACGCGCGCTTGATCACGAGCAGGGCGGCAGGCTGAGCCGACGTCTGGAGCGCGGCATACATCCCGGAGAGATCGGCACATTCGATGCGCATCTGGCCATGCACCACCATCCGCCGGGGTCCCTGATCGTCGGGCTTGGGACTGTGACCGACCTCACCTCGGGCCGGCTGCAGAGAAGCTTGCTGCGTGGGCTGATGAGCCTTGCTTCGGCAAGGGAAGAATTGCCAGGCACCAGTGAATGGCATGGACGTCCCAACGGGCTCAGTTTCGTCATGATCGGAACGGGTGGTGGTGTGCTGCCGATGCAGGATTGCATTCTGTCCATTCTGCGCGCCGTAAGGGACGCGAATGCCGAATTGGGGGATGAGGCTTTCACTGAGCTTGAATTCATCGAGAATATCGAGCAGCGCGCAATCGGGGCCTGGCAGATCCTTCACAAGCGCATCCTCGAAGGTGAATTCCGTGACAGTTTCGATTTCGACAAAGACCTCGGGCGAAGACCTGGGGCCTGGAGCCGGATGGCCTTCGACGAGGACAGCGCCTGGTGGACACCGATCACGATCCGCGAGGATGCTGAGCAAAAGGGGGCACTGCAATATGTAGCCATCGCAGGGCGGGCGCGGGCCGAGGCCAGCCTCGTGCGAACCCGTCGCGCCGTGATCGAGCGCTATCTGGATGATCTGACCAGCCGACGACTGGGTGAGGATACGGTATCCAGCGGGCGAACGCTGTTTGAATTGCTCTGGCCGACAGCGTTGAAACAGCACAGCCTCGATGATCGCGATATCCGCCTGATCCTCGACGGGTCGGCCGCCAGACTGCCCTGGGAGATGCTTGATGATCGTCGCCCCTGGCTGCAGATCGGAACCGACGCGATGAATGAGCGCCGCCGCCCTCCGGCGGTGCGCCATGGTCTGATCCGGCAACTGGTCGCGGCACCCATGAATATCGGGCCAGGCGTCGAAGCCGCACGCGGCAAAGCGCTTGTCATCGGTGATCCAAGCGCAGATCCGAGTGACTTCGCGCCGCTTCCGGCCGCGCAGCGCGAGGCCCGTGAGATCGGGCGCATGCTGACCGAGCAGGGGTTCGAGGTGACCATGCTGATCGGCGATACGGCGCGGCCGGATCAGGTGATCACCGCGCTTTTCACCGAGGCGTGGCAGATCGTCCATATCGCGGCCCATGGGGTCTACCAGCACAGTTTCAGCACTGCGCCGGGTGCATCGCCGGAAACAGGCATCATTCTGGGCGGCAAGCCCGATCCGGTTGTTCTGGATGCACAGATTCTGACGCAAATGCCGGTCGTCCCCGAACTGTTCTTTGTCAATTGCTGTCATCTTGGTGCGGTTGATGACCCTGCGGCCAGAGCTGATCGCCCCGAATTTGCCGGGAGCATCGCAGTCAGACTGATCAATATGGGCGTGCGCGCAGTTGTGGCAGCAGGCTGGGAGGTCTCTGACCGCCCGGCCAGGGCTTTCGCCGGAACCCTCTATCGCGAGATGTTTCAGGGAGAGGGGTTCGGCAAAGCGATACTGCGCGCCCGCAAAGCCATCTACGAATCCGATCCTGCCGACACGACATGGGGTGCCTATCAGGCTTACGGTCATCCGGAATTCTGTCTGAGCGGCCGGATCAACAAAGAAGTGACTGACGAAAAGGAAATGCATCTTGCCACCCCCTCGGAGGCAATCTCGGAGATCGGCAGGATCGGCGCAGAGCGTTCAGTCGCAGGCGCGCGGAAACATGCAGCACTGCTGGCGCAGCTCGATGTGCTGTATGACATTGCGCGAAAGCGTGGCTGGATGGGTGATGGTGCACTTGTGTCGGCACTTGGTGGGGCATGGGCAGAATTCGGTGAGTTCGGCAAGGCGATCGATCTTTACCGCGCTGCGGTCTTGCTGGAGGACGGGGCCGCCCGGATTGCTGTTGTAGAGCAGCTTGCAGAACTGGAAACGCGTGACGCCGTGCGCGCCTGGAAAGAGGGCCGTGCGGCCGATACGATCAAGACGATCGAAACGGCCATATCGCGGATTGAAGCGCTCAATGATATCTGTGGACCCACTCAGGCGAGGTTGTCCATTCTTGGCAGCGCCTGGATGCGATTTGCGCAGCTGGGGGGCGCGCGGCGGCGCAATCGCGCATTGGAGAACATGGCGCAGGCCTACCGTGCTGCACATGATCTGAACGCCGATGCGTCAGCGCGTTTTTATTCTGTATATCAGGAACTTCTGGCCGATACCTTGCGTGATCTGACCGCCAGGGGAAAGGCAGGCAGGACATTGCGCGCCCGTTTCGAGGGCCTGATGTGCATGGCCCCTGCGCAACAGGCTTCTGGCGGTGGCAGGAGAGGTATTCATCAGGCCGGTCTTCGCTTGCTTGATGCGCTCTTGCAGGGGGAGCTGGGGCAGGCGCAGCAGGGCGAAATCATCGGTCGTCTTGCCTCGGTCGGGCGCGATGCCGCTGCGCGCCGCGAGCTGTGCCGCGCAACAGAGCAAATCGAATTCATCGTGGATGTGCTTTCCACCTCGCGCAAAGCACCCGGTCCGCTGCGAGAGTCACTTGAAACACTGAAGCAGACGATCTGCGAGACCTGGCCCTGTCGCAGTCAGGGGCCGCGCGTCTGACAGCAAGATGTGCAGCAAAGCAGAAGGAAATGAGCGATTGCGGCCTTTGGTTCAGGCCGTTGCCAGCGGTGGCGCGACCAGTCAGGTCCCGCTGGCGACCGCGAACGGGCAGGGGAGGATCGGATGAATTCCGCAAGGATGCAGGGCGCATTGCGCTGACTGGCGGGCAGAGATGGCGACAGGTTGCAGATGGTCTTGGCGGCTGTGCAGGGCAAGCCTTCGTCATATGGCAGGTGCAGGTCCGGGTCTTGCTGCCTGACACATATCAAACCCTCTGCATAACGCACAACCGCTTGCCTGCCCACCGGCAGGCGCTCTTTTCGGTCGGTGAGCGGGGTCATGCCGAGGGCTTGATCACCCGACAGGGCCGCGGTTCAGGCACTGTCCCAGCGCGCGCGCATGAAGCTCAGGGCCTCGCGGGCCAGCGCCAGTTCGTCCTCGAACATCCGGCGCCAGATCCGGGTTGCAGCCGATAATTCGGGCAGGGCCATGCCGAAAGCCTCAACCACGAGCGGGCCGTCATAGCCCGATGCCTTGAGCGCCGCGAAGGTTTCGTCCCAGCGGACCTGCCCATGCCCGGGGATCGAGCGATCATTTTCGGAAATATGAACCAGTGCGATGGCGGCGGCATGGGCACTGATTGCAGCAGCCGGATCCTTTTCTTCAATATGGGCGTGAAAGCTGTCGTAAAGAACACCTGCGCCCGAGCCAACCTGGCCTGCGAATTCAGCCGCGCTGGCGGTGTCGTTGAGCAGATAACATTCGAACCGGTTGAGCGGCTCGATTGCCAGCCTCACGCCCATCGCCGCCCCGCGTTCGGCCACGCGGGCGAGGATCTCGGCGCTGCGGGCACGCTCGTCGCGGGTTGGTCCGCGCCCGGTGAATTCCCCGATGGCCGAATGGATCGGGCCAGAGAGGATCGGCGCCCCCATCGCAGCCGCGCAATCCACCATTCTGTGCAGCGCTGCCGCGCCCCGCTTGCGCGTGGCGGGATCATCGGCGCAGATATTCTGATCCGGCCCCAGCGCGGTGACGGCCAATGGCGCAAGGCCGAGCGCGCGCACCTGGCGGCCAAGCTGCTCATATGCGCCGACATCCTCGATGTCGAAGACCGGCAGCTCGACCAGATCATAGCCCATCTCTGCGAGGGCGTTGAGTATCGGGCGATGCTGCGCCTCGACCCGGGTCGTCCATAGCAGCATGTTCATTCCAAAGCGCATCACATGTCCTTTGTCATCGGAAAACCAGATCGCGCAACCCGAGCGAGATCACAGGCAGCAGGGTGATCGCGATCAGGCACAGGATCACCACCCCGATAAAGGCGATCGTCGGCGCGATGATACGCTGCACAGGCAGGTTGGCCACGGTGCAGACTGCAAAAAGGTTCAGCCCGAAGGGCGGCGTTATGAAGCCGATGGCCAGCGCCACGATCATGACGATCCCGAAATGCACCGGATCGATCCCCAGCGTCACGGCCACCGGCACCAGGATCGGGGCCAGCACGATAATCGCGGCGGCGGCTTCGATGAACATGCCGATCAGCAGCAGCGTGACGACCACAAAGGCCAGAAACATCAGCGCCGAGTCGATATTCGAGCTCAGCCAGGCCCCGATGGCCATCGGAATGCCCTCGCGGTTGATGATGAAGGCAAAGACCCCGGCCCAGGCGATGATGAACAGGATCAGCACCGAGGAGATCACCGATTTCTCGAGGATCGGCAGCAGGTCGCGCCAGCCCAGCTCGCGATGGATGAACATGCCGACGAACAGCGCATAGGCCACGGCCACCGCAGAAGCTTCGGTCGGGGTGAACACGCCGCCATAGATCCCCCCCAGCACGACCACAGGCATCAGCAATGCCCAGAACGCGCGGCGGAAGGCTGGCCAGGGCTTCAGCCCGGTGACCGTGTCCGCCTTGCCATGCCCGGTGACCCGCGCCCAGATCAGGACATAGGCGACCAGCGCCGCTGCGATCAGCAGCCCCGGCCCGAAACCTGCGATGAACAGTTCGCCGATCGACACATCAGCGGCCACCCCATACAGGATCAGCGGGATCGAGGGCGGGATCACAATGCCCAGCTCGGCCGAGGTCGCCTGCAGCGAGGCTGTCCAGGGCTTGGGATAGCCGGCCTTGACCAGCGCCGGGATCATGATCGCACCGATGGCGAAAGTGGTCGCTGTGGACGAGCCCGACACGGCGGCGAAAAACATGCAGGTGATGACGCAGGTCGCGGCCAGCCCGCCCTGGGTATTGCCGACCAGAACCCGCGCGAAATCGACCAGCCGTCGCGAAATGCCACCGATATTCATCAGATTGCCCGCAAGGATGAAGAACGGGATTGCGACCAGCGGGAACTTGTTGAGCGAGACATAGAGCTGCTGACCGATCAGGATCGGGTTGACCGCCCCCATCACCTGAATGCCGAAAATCGCAGCCAGCCCGATGGCGACCGCAATCGGCACGCTGAGCACGAACAGCGTGCACATCACCACGATGAGGGAATGCCCGACCATCGCTCAGGTCTCCGAAATAACGTTGGGCGGCGGGTCGATGAAATGCGCGACAGCTGCGATCATGGCAAAGACCGACCCCACCGGGATCGACATGAAGGCCCACATCATCGAGATGCCCAATGTCGGGTGGACATTGGCCTGCGCGCGCGCGGCCATGGCCCAGCCATACCAGAACATATGCCCGAGCAGGATCAGGATGCCGAGCAGGATCAGCCAGCGCAGCGCGGTTTCCCAACGCCCCCTGACCATGGTCGCGAGCACATCGATCGATACCAGCGCACCGCGCCGAAAGGTGATCGCGATGCCGAAATAGACCATGTAGATGATCGCCATCTGCAACACGGGCTCGGTCCAGGCCGTGGGCTGGCGCACGACATAGCGCATGATGATCTGATAGCAGGCCAGCATGGCGGCCAGCGCCAGCGCCCCGCAGGAAAACAGGGTCACTGCGCGGGTTGTGAGCGATTCAAAGGCCAGAAAGCCCTTGCGAAGCGTGGCGAGCATGACCCCTTGTCTCCATGCGCGAGGGTGCCGGCGGCCAGGGCAATGCCCTGCCGCCGGTCATGGTGGTGGCGATTACTCGAAATCGGCGATCCGGGCGATATTCTCCTCGCCCAGTTCCGCGCCGAATTCGACAAAGGCGGGCGCAAGCGCTTCCATGAAACCACTGTGATCGAAGCTTTCAGTGATCGTCATGCCCTGTTCGCGCAATGTGTCCAGCGCCGCGCCATCCTGCTCGTCGGTTGCCTCGCGCATCACCGGGATCGAGTCGCGCGCAGCGGTGAGCAGGATTTCCTGATCTTCGGCCGACAGCCCGTCCCAGGCCTCCTGCGAGGCCGCAAACAGCGCCGAGGCCATCAGATGGCCTGTCAGGGTCAGATCTGACTGCACTTCGTAGAAGCGGCTGGCGACATGGATGGACAGCGGCTGCTCATTGGCATCGACAACCCCGGTCTGCAGCGCGGCGTAAAGCTCGTTGAAGCCCACGACGGTCGGCTGAAAGCCCAGCGCGCGATAGGCGGCCAGATGGATCGGGTTGTCCTGCGAACGCAGCCGCACACCGGACAACGCATCGACTGTGTCGAGCGGCTGGTTGGCGGTCATGTGGCGAAAGCCGATATCGCCCCAGGCCATGCCGATCAGGCCGCGCTCCGGCATGGTCGCCAGCAGATCCTCGCCGATTTTGCTGTCAAGCACCGCGCGCGCATGTTCGAGATCGCGGAACAGGAACGGGATATCGAGGATGCGCATTTCGGGCACGAAGGGCCCCACAGCGGCGGAGGAGGTGACCATCAGATCGACAGTCCCGATCTGCGCGCCCTCGATCATGTCGCGCTCATTGCCCAGCGCGCCGGCCGGGAATACCTGCACTGTGATGCGCCCTTCCGTGCGTTCCGAGACCAGCTCGGCGAAATGCTCGGCCGCAAGATGATAGGGTGAGCTGGTCGAGATGTTGTGCCCGAGCCGCAGGGTCTGCGCCTGCAGGGCCGTGCTGGCCAGCAGGAATGCGGCAGTGCTGGCGATGACGAGATGTTTCATGGTCGGTCCTCCCTTCAAGGTGTGTGGGCGCGTGACATGGCGCGGGCGCCCTCCGCGACGGTCGGGGTGAGCGCGCGATGCCCGATCATGGATCGAGGCTCACCCAGGCGGCGTCCTGTGCTGACGAGGTCTGGCATGCGGCAATGAACGCCATCCCGCGCCGCCCGTCCTCAATCGTCGGCAGAAGCGTTTGCGCTTGCGACCCGCCGGTGCCATGCGCGCGGATGGCGCGGGCCGCTTCGGTGTAGAGATTGGCAAACCCCTCCAGATAACCCTCCGGATGGCCGGCAGGGATGCGGGTCAGCGGCTGCAGCGGCTCGGGCATTCCGGCACCATTGCGGGTCAGCAGGCGGCGGGGTTCGCCGAAACGGGTGAACCACAGCCGGTCGGGTTCTTCCTGATCCCATTCAAGCCCGCCCTTGTCGCCATGCAGCCGCAGGCGCAACCCGTTTTCGCGCCCCACTGCGACCTGGCTGGCCCAGAGCTGGCCGCGCGCGCCCTGTTGCAGACGCAGCATGACATGGGCATTGTCATCGACAGCGCGGCCGGGGACAAAACTGTGCAATTCGGCGGCGAGCGACTCGATCTGCAGCCCGGTCACGAATTCGAGCAGATTGAAGGCATGGGTGCCGATATCGCCGATTGCGCCCGCCCCGGCGCGGGCCGGATCCGTGCGCCAGGCGGCCTGTTTGAAATCGGCCGCCTCGGTCAGCCAATCCTGCGCATATTCGACCTGCACCACGCGCAACTGTCCCAGCTTCCCCTCTGCGATCATGCTGCGGGCCGCGCGGATCATCGGATAGGCCGTGTAATTATGCGTCAATATGAACAGCGCATCAGACCCGGCAGCGGCCTGCGCCATTGCCTGCGCCTGACCGGGCGTGGCGGCCATCGGCTTGTCGCAGATCACATGGATCCCGCGCGCCAGAAACGCCTGCGCCGGGGCGGCGTGCATGTGATTTGGTGTCACGATGGACACGGCTTCAATCCCGTCGGGCCGGGCCGCCTCGGCCTCGGCCATGGCAGTGAAATCATCATAGATGCGGTCCTCGGCCAGCCCCAGCGCCTGCCCCGAGGCGCGCGCCCGCGCCGGATCGGATGACAGCGCTCCGGCGACCAGCTGAAACTGACCGTCCAGCCGCGCGGCCATCCGGTGCACGGCCCCGATGAACGCCCCTTCGCCGCCCCCGACCATGCCCAGCCGGACAGGTGCCTGCGTGTCGGATACGGTCCTGGCCATGGCTCAGCCCTCCAGCCCCAGCAACCGCCGATTGGCGGCGCGGTCGGTTTCGACCCCGGCGAAATCGTCGAAGGCGCGGTCGGTGACGCGGATGATATGGTCGCGCACGAATTGCGCGCCTTCGCGCGCGCCATCTTCGGGATGCTTGAGCGCGCATTCCCATTCGACCACGGCCCAGCCCTCAAAGCCATTCGTGGTCAGTTTCGAGAAGATCGCGCCGAAATCAACCTGCCCGTCGCCCGGAGACCGGAAACGCCCGGCGCGATCGGCCCAGGACTGATAGCCGCCATAGACGCCTTGCCGCCCGGTCGGGTTCAACTCGGCATCCTTGACGTGAAACATGCGGATCCGGTCGCGATAGATATCCAGATTGTCCAGATAATCCAGACCCTGCAGCAGGTAATGCGAAGGATCATAGAGCATGTTGGCGCGCGGGTGCCCGCCCACCCGGTCGAGGAACATCTCGAAGGTGACACCGTCATGCAGATCCTCGCCGGGATGGATCTCGAAAGCGATATCGACCCCGTTCTCGTCGGCAATATCGAGCAGCGGGTGCCAGCGGCGGGCAAGCTCGTCAAAGGCTTCCTCGATCAGCCCGGCAGGGCGCTGTGGCCAGGGATAGAGGTAAGGCCAGGCCAGCGCGCCCGAAAAAGCGGCCATCGCGCGGCATCCCAGCCGACGCGAGGCGATCAGCGTCTTGCGCACCTCCTCCATGGCCCATTCCTGCCGCGCAACCGGGTTGCCACGCACCTGCGGCGCGGCGAATGCATCGAAAAGCGTGTCATAGGCCGGATGCACAGCGACAAGCTGGCCCTGCAGATGAGCGGAAAGCTCGGTGATTTCGATCCCGTTTTCCTGTGCCTGCCCGGCGATGTCGTCACAATAATCCTGACTCTCGGCCGCGCGTGTCAGGTCGAACAGCCGCGCATCACCGCTGGGCAGCTGCACACCAAGATAGCCGCAGCCTGCCGCCCAGGCCGTGATCGACCGCCAGTCATTGAAAGGTGCGGCATCACCAGCAAATTGCGCCAGAAACAGGGCTGGCCCCTTCAGGCTGTGCATCATGATCCCCCCCCCATAATCGTCTTGCAGGTTCCTGAAATCGATTACAGCTTGCAGCTTACATCGAATGTATTCGATTACAAAACCTTTTTTTCGGCGCGAGGATGTGCTTGAACAGGATCAGGAAAGGGTGGGTATGGAACGTTTCACGCCACGCATCAGAGATGTCGCAAGGATCGCCGGGGTCTCAACCGCGACGGTCAGCCGCGCGTTGTCCAAACCTGATCTTGTTTCGGCCGAGACGCTGGAAACCGTGCGGGCTGCTGTGGCCGAAACCGGCTACACGATCAACCATGCGGCCCGCAATCTGCGCCAGCAGCGCACGATGGGTGTGGTCGCGCTGGTGCCCAATCTGGCCAATCCGTTCTTCTCGCGTATTCTGGCCGGGGTCTCGGCCGTGCTGACCCAGGCCGGATATAACCTGCTGGTGGTCGATACAGCTGGGCCGGGGGTGGACCCTCATATCGCCCGCACGCTGGATCGCAGCCGCGCAGACGGGCTGATCGTCTTTGACGGCCTGCTGCCCTCCGAAGACTTGCGGCCCGACCCGCTGCGCCCGCCGCTGGTCATGGCATGCGAATGGATCGAGGATCTGTCTGCCCCGCGCATCCGCATCGACAATGAAGCCGGTGCCCGGCTTGCGGTTGCACATCTGGCGCAGCTTGGCCATGCGCGGATCGGTCATCTGCCGGGCCCCGCGGCCAATGTCCTCGCCCGTGCCCGTGCCGATGGGACGCGCAAAGAGCTTCTGGCCCAGGGGCTGCCGATCCGGTCTGACTGGTTTCTGCCGGGCGATTTTTCGCTCGATTCGGGTCGCAGGGGCGCGCGTGACTGGATCGCGATGCAGGACCGTCCGACGGCCATGTTCTGCGCCAGTGACCAGATGGCCTGCGGTTTCATCGGCGAGGCACAGCGCAGAGGCTTTCGCGTCCCGCAGGATGTCTCGGTCGTGGGCTTCGACAATATCGATCTGGTCGATCACATCACCCCGGCGCTGACCACGATCCGTCAGCCTCGCTGGTCGATCGGTGAAGCCGCCGCGCAGGTCCTGCTGTCCCTGATGGCCGATGCAGGTGCGCCGCCCCCCGATACGGTGCTCCCGGTCGAACTGATCATTCGCCACAGCAGCGCTGCGCCGGGGGCTGGCTGAGCGCGGGTGCCTGGCGCATCCGGTCTGACAAGAGCGCCACGCCACCCGGATCGCTTCTGGCCACAGAAACTGCCGGCGCGTCGGAGCACAGCTCGCATCGGGGTCGCGCCACGGAATTTGCGCAACAGGCGCTGTCAATGGCGCTGTCCCACGATCTCGGTCGATCGACCGATTCGCGCTATGCGCCGCAGCGCGGCTTGCGCAATAGGAGGCAGGGCAGGGGCCGGATCAACGCCGGGGCGTGCGCAGGCCCGTTGTGCTTCAGCAGGCGGGCGCGCGTCACGCATCCCGCCATTGCGGCGCGCGTTTCTCGATGAAGGCGCCGATCCCTTCCTCGGCATCATGGGCCAGCATGTTCTCGACCATCACCTGACTGGCATAATCATAGGCTTCTGCCAGCGGCATGTCGCATTGCGCGTAATAGGCGCGCTTACCGGTGGCCAGGGTCATGCTGGATTTCGACGCGATCCGGCGTGCCATCTCCATCGTTCGCTCGGTCAGCTCGTTATCGGCAACCGCATGATTCACAAGCCCCATTTCCGCCGCACGGCTGGCCGGGACCATGTCGCCGGTCAGCAGCATCTCCATCGCGTGTTTGTTCGAGACATTGCGCGACAAGGCCACCATCGGAGTCGAGCAGAACAGCCCGATATGCACCCCAGGCGTGCTGAACCTTGCGCTCTGTGCCGCAATCGCCAGATCGCAGCTTGCCACCAGCTGACAGCCTGCCGCCGTGGCGACCCCGGTCACCTCGGCGATCACCGGTTTCGGACAGGTCACGATCCCCTGCATGACGCCGGAACATTGTGCCATCACCGCCGCGAAATACGCCTGACCCCGATCCGGCGCATCGCGCCCGGCGGTCATTTCCTTCAGGTCATGCCCGGCACAGAAGGCCGGACCCGTGGCGGCCAGGATGATCACCCGCACAGCGCTGTCCTCCCCGGCTTCGGCGATCGCCCGGCCCAGTTCCGTCATCATCGCTTCAGAAAGCGCATTGCGCCGGGCCATGTCATTCAGCGTCAGCCGCAGAATCCCGTCATCCGACAGGTCGCGCAAAAGAATGGTCGTCGTGCTGGTCATGGGGTGGCTCCTCTGGTGCAGTCAGTTCACACGGGTCTCGACACTGTCTGCCAAGGAGTTGGCGATGAAACAATAGCGATGTTCCCGATGCTGCGTCTGTGCAAGTTGGTCCGCGTCAATCGCGAAGCCGGTATCAGGGCGCAACACGGGATATGGATCGGTCCGCGTGATGGACATCTTCCGCGGCACCTTCCTGCCCGGATCCGCCTCGGGATGGTCACGATAGCCAATCAAAGACCCGCCTGGCCTTGTGCAGAGCGCGAGAAAATTCATCATGCGGCAGCGCGACAGCGCCGCAGCAAGCGCCTGTTCGGGATTGGCATGGTCGGGATTGCCGCCCCGATAGGGGGCGGCGCCCACCGGCATGTGACGTCGGCGATTATTCTGCACGCGATACCCGTTCGGGACCTCCCCGGCTGCAGACACTGGTGTGTTGTGCTGCCTGTGCAGATTGATCGCAAGCGCGGACATCAACGCGGCCTCTCATGCCTTGATCTTCACCAGATCGGGCGTGACGGCAGCAGCGAGGCTCTTGCGCGGATCGAAGAACGGGCGTTCCACGACCTTTGCTGTGGCCGGTCCATTCTGTGTCCAGACCTCCAGCTCGGTGCCGGTCTCGGCTGCGTCCACGGCCACCATGGCCAGCGCGATATTCTGCTTCAGGCGCGGCGAATAGACGGCCGATGTCACCTTGCCGACTTTCTCGCCCGCATGTGAGACCGCCCAGAAGGCTGTGTTCGGCCCCTGCAGCGGCGCGCCCTCGATGATCAGGCCGACCTGCTTGCGGGTGATGCCATTGTCGCGGATGCGGCGCAGGGCGAATTTGCCGATGAAATCGGCTTCCATGTCCAGCGACACCAGCCGGTCCAGCCCCAGTTCGAACGGGTTGGTGTTGATATCGGCATCAGCGTGATAGGACAGCATCCCGCCCTCGATGCGCCGGATGGTCGAGGTATGTCCGGGCTTGAGCCCCATCGGAAGGCCGACCGCCATGATCCGTTCCCAGAGCGCATCGCCATAGGCTGCATCGCGCAGGTAGATCTCGTAGCCCAGTTCGCTGGACCAGCCGGTGCGCGATACGATCAGCGGGATGCCGTCCAGTTCCATCTCGCGAAACCAGTAATAGCGCAGATCCATGATCGCGTCGCCGAACAGCGCGCGCATGATCTCTCCCGATTTCGGCCCCTGCAGCTGCAAGGGCGAGACATCGGGCTCACAAATGCTGACCTGCATCCCGGAATGCACCGCCACGCCCTGCGCCCAGAGCAGGATATCGCTGTCGGCCAGCGACAGCCAGAAATGGTTTTCGCCCAGTTTCAGCAGGATCGGATCGTTCAGGATGCCGCCTTCGGCATTGGTGATCAGGACATATTTGCACTGGCCCACAGCCATGCCGGACAGATCGCGCGGGGTCAGCATCTGGGTGAAGCGCGCGGCATCCGGCCCGGTGATTTCCACCTGCCGCTCGACCGCCACATCGCACAGGATCGCGTCATTCACGAGGTTCCAGAAATTCTGTTCCGGATCGCCGAAATCGCGCGGGATATACATGTGATTATAGACCGAGAACCCCTGCGCGCCCCAGCGCAACGTTGCCTCGAAATAGGGCGATTTGCGGATTTGTGTTCCAAAGCCGAAGTCATCTGCAGTGTTCATCTTGTCCACCCCTGGTTGCAGCTTCGCTCATTCCGACGCTGCGGTTCCTCCTGAGTGACAATATAGCGCAAAGACTGCCCCGATCCGGGCCGAAACGGGCTGTATTTCGGAATTCCCGGACTTCGATCTGACGTAAAACAGACTGTTTGGACTTTGAATCCTATCGCTTCCGGTATGTTGCCAGCTTGGCCAGATTCGGCTGCTCTGCCTTGATCAGTCGGGTCGCGAAATAGGTCACGTAGCGATCAATGGCCAGATCCGCCGCGAGCAGGTCGTCCATCAACTCCTGAAAACTCCCGAGGCCGGGGGTGACAACCGTCATCACATAATCCAGACCGCCCCCGGTCGCGACGCAATTGATAATCTCATCCACCGACCGGATATAGGTCTCGAACCTGTCGAAATCGGCCTTGCGATGCGAGTTCAGCGAGATCGTGACGATGACACGCGTGGTGTCGAGAACACGGTCCAGCGCGATATCCGCATGGTAGCCCCGGATATAGCCTTCGGCGCGCAGTCGGGTCAGACGCGCCCAGCACGGGGTCGGAGAGAGGTTCACGATTTCGGCAAGCTTGGTCTTGCTCAATTGCCCATGGCGCTGGACAGCGCTCAGGATACGAATATCCGCCGGATCAAGCCCCTTACGCGCGCGCATTCATCTCCACCCTGCAGGCTGAGCTGCGCGCGGGCCATTCAGTGCGGCTCTGACCAAGGCGCGCAGATCATCGTGACAGCATATAGGGCCACACTGCGTTCGGACAGGGAAAGTTTGCGACGTATTGTGGTGCTGTGGCGTCATATCGCGGTTCTGTGCCGGTCCTGTCATCTGATCCGCGCCTTGGCTGACGAAGGGGCAGGCAGGATTGCGCGCGCGCCACGGCTGCCACAGGGCGGTCCGCTTTGGTTGCTTCACGATTTAAGTTACTGAAATTAAGTTATTTTAACAGCCTTCGCCTGATGCGTCTTGCAGCCCTCCCGGCGCGCTGATTTGCAAACACAGCGCGAAATCTCTATGTTGTGTCGCTCATGCGCTTCGGCGCGAGATAAAATTCACGAGCGCGGGGGCCGGTTCTGACAGCCGGGCTCTCGTGCGGAAACCGGAGAAAAAATGACCTCGAAAGACCCGAATAAAGGCCATGTCGCTATTCTTGGATGGAGTCTCAGATGTATCGACGCGCTCGAGAAATTCGACCGCCGCTACCTGATCGTCGCGCCCAAATGGGCCGAAGACTACGCTCAGCAACACGACATTCCCTTTCTGAGCTGGGATTTCGAGCGTCTGAATGACCGCTCTTTCGAACTGGCCACGATGCTGAAGGAAAAAGGTGTCGATGTGGCCATCCCGCTTTTCGAGGAAACCGTGGAATGGGCCGGTGCGGTGAATTCCGTGCTGCTGGACAACCCGCGCCTGCTGGGCCAGTCGATGCTGTTTCGCGACAAGTCGCTGATGAAGCGACGTGCGCAATTGGGGGGCATCCGCGTCGGCATCTTCGAGGAAGCCATGGACCAGTCCGATGTGATCCGCTTCCTCAAGCGGGTGAACCAGACGCTTCTGAAACTCGATGGCGACCCAAACGATCCGATCCATTTCAAGGCCTTCGACAAGGCAGGCTGTCTGGGCCACCGTGTCATCCGCTCGCCCGATGATGTGGCCGCGATTGCCGATGAAGAATTTCCCGCGCTGCTGGAATCGCATCTGGACGGCTGGGAATTCGCCGTCGAGGCCTGGATCAAGGACCGCAAGATCCAGTTCCTGAATATCTCGGAATATGTGACGCTCGGCTATTCGGTTTTCGTGCCCGCCACGCCAGAGCTTGAAAAATACCGCGCCAAGATCACCGAGCAGATCGAGAAGCTGATCGAGGTGTTTGATATCGATTTCGGCTTCATCCACCCGGAATATTTCGTGACCAATGACGGCACGATGTATTTCGGCGAGGTGGCCTACCGCCCGCCGGGTTTCAATGCGTTTGAGCTGATGGAACGCGCTTACGGGTTCAACGCCTATCAGGCGCTGGTGCTGGCCTTTGACCCCAAGGCCACGCAGGACGAGCTTGACGCCTTCTTTCCGACGCCGGTCAAGGATGCGCTGGGCCATGCAGGCTGTTTCGGGGTCTACCCGCGTCGTCGGGTGGTCAGCGAATTGCAGCTGCCCGAGGAAACCGAGAATGATCCCTATTTCGAATTCCACGAGCTTGCCCCGCCGATGGAGACGAAAGTGACCAAGCGCACCGCCTTTGGTACGCATTGGGGGCTGGTCTATTTCTTCGGCGAGGACCCGCACCGCCTGCGCGATCTGCTCAAGGCGCAGGAAGAGCTTGATTTTTACGTCTGACGCAGGGTTTCGCGGCAGCTGCGCGGGCAGTTGCCGCCTCTGTGCTTGCTTTCAGGGCCGGCACTGGTGACAGTTCGGCCCATGCTCTTGGGACCAACGCGACAATGACGATGACATCCGATCACGACCCCCTTTCCGGGCTGATGCGCAATCTCGACCGGATGGTGTCGCAGCTTGCGGACGCTTCGGCGGCAGGCAAGCTGAGCTATCAGGGGCGTGTCCTCGATACGGCCATACGCGTCATGAAGCAGCCAGGGGGGCTTGCAGAACTGGAAGCGCGCGCCGCGCAACTTGATGGGGCCGGGATTTTTGCAGGCACGGACTGGGCCATGCCCGCCGGTCTGGTGCCCGGCATGGTGGGCAACACGCTGCGATCCAGTGACAGCCGGACCGTGGTGCTGGAATGCCTGAGCCTGCTGCGCTTTCTCGCGGTGCTGAAAGGCGCGCATCCGACATCGGGTCTGCTGCACGAGACCGCGCATCATTTCCTGACCCAGGTGCTGGCGCTCAATCTCGACCGCATCATCGGCGCCGGGACCGAAGCCGCGCGCGTGCAGGCGAGCGACATGACCCCGGCTGTCGATGCCCTGCTGCAGCGCCTGCTGGACGCGGTCGGCACCGATGGCATTCTTGTTCAGCTGGTCGATGAGGTCTGGCGTATCCTGCGCCAGCGCCCGCTGCAGGTGGATCATGTGAAATCCATGATCCTGCAGATCGCCATCGCGATGGGACGCGACGGCGCGGGCTTCGGGGTGCGCGATGCGCGCAGCGGTGCCGACCGGCTGATCAGCGCGCTGTTCGGTCCCAGCGAGCTGTGTCGCGACGATCCCGGGCTTGACGCCTATCGCGCGCGGCTGGCGGCCTCGGATTCCGGCACGCTGCAGGCCGAGGCGACAGGCATGGCGCGCGCCATGCATGACACTGGTCTGGTGTCGGATTACCATGCGGCTTTCCTGCGCTTCATCCTCGATGGCGGGCAGGCGCATCTCTTGCCCGATGCGCTGGGGCTGAGCAGCACCGGGCTTGA
>SKRP01000258.1 GCA_007118445.1 Natronohydrobacter sp. | reverse complement strand
AGCGTTTCCAGCCGCGCCTCCACCGCCGCCGCGACCTTTTCCCCGAACCCCGCGTCGGTGGTGATCAGCAGTGCCTGGGCGCTTTCGTCATGCTCGGCCTGGGACAGCAGATCGAGCGCGATCCAGTCCGGGTCATTGTCGCCGTCCGCGATGACCAGAATCTCGGATGGCCCGGCGATCATGTCGATGCCCACGCGCCCGAACACGCGGCGCTTGGCGGCGGCCACATAGGCGTTGCCCGGTCCGGTGATCTTGTCCACCGGTGCGATGGTTTCAGTCCCATAGGCCAGTGCCGCCACAGCCTGCGCGCCGCCGATGCGGTAGACCGTCTCGACCCCTGCCAACCGTGCGGCCAGCAGTACCAGCGGATTGACCTGCCCGCCCGGTGTCGGCGCGCAGATCACCAGCCGCTCGACGCCCGCCACCTGCGCCGGGATCGCGTTCATCAGCACCGAGGACGGGTAGCTCGCCTGCCCCCCCGGCACATAGAGCCCTGCCGCCGCCACCGGCCCCCAGCGCCAGCCCAGTTCCGCGCCGCGCTCGTCGGTCCAGCGGGCATCCTCGGGGCGCTGGCGCGCATGATAGGCGCGGATGCGCTCTGCGGCCAGTTCCAGCGCGGCGCGTTCATGTTCCGGCACCCGCGCGCAATGCGCGTCAATTTCGCCCTGCGTGAAGGCCAGTGTCTCGGGCGTCAGGTCCAGCCGGTCGAACCGCGCGGTCAGCGCGATCACCGCCGCATCACCGCGCGCACGCACATCGGCGATGATCGCCGCCACCGTGTCATCCACATCGACCGCTTCTTCGCGCTTCGCGCTCAGCAGGGCCGAAAACTGCGCCTCGAAACCGGGCGCATTACTGTCCAGGAAAACCGGCATCAGATATCCTCGGGGTGATTGGGGGCCTTGCGCGACGGCGCACGATAGGGCCGCGTCACATCAGAAAGCACAACATCCAGACATTCCACTGCCAGCCGGATTTCCCCGTCACCTGCAAGGATCAGATGCAGATGCCCGGCCCCGTCTTCCGCCTCCTGAAACGCGATGGCCAGCAGCGACAGGATCAGATCGCGGTCGCTGCGGTCGATCCCGTTCGAGGCCACCGCCTGCACATCGCGCACCATCAGCACCGATTGCACCCGCTCGAAATCGCGGGCGACTTCGGCCCGCGCGCGATCTTCCCAGCGGAAGCGGTTGATCAGCAGCGCGAATTGGCGGCGCTTGGCATCCCAGGCCATTTCCGTGACCGGAAAGACCGCATCCTGCACCAGCGCCGAGATCACTTTCAGATCCTCGCTGTCCTGCGCGGCCAGCCGCAAGGGGCGCTCGGCCCCGTCCTCGAAACGCGCGTCGCTCATGTGCCCTTGATCCGCTCGATCCGGGCCCCGCAAGCGCCGAGCTTGCGCACGACATGTTCATAGCCCCGGTCCAGATGGTAGACGCGGCTGACAATTGTGTCGCCCTCGGCGGCAAGCCCGGCCAGGATCAGCGAGACCGAGGCGCGCAGATCCGTCGCCATCACCGGCGCACCGCGCAGCTTCTCGACCCCGGTCACTGTGGCCGTGCCGCCATGCACATCGATCTTTGCCCCCATCCGCATCAATTCCGGCGCGTGCATGAAACGGTTCTCGAAAATGTGCTCTTCCAGCACCGAAACCCCGTCCGCCATGCACATCGCCGCCATGAATTGCGCCTGCAGATCGGTCGGGAAACCGGGAAACGGTTCGGTCGCGACATTCACCGCCTGCAGCCGGTCGCTCTTGCGCGTCACGCGCAGCCCGCGCGGAGTTTCCTCGACCTCGACACCCGCCTCGCTCAGCTTGTCGACGAAAGCCTGCACCAGATCCAGCCTGCCGCCCAGACATTCGACCGACCCGCCCGCAATCGCAGGCGCAAGCATATAAGTGCCCAGCTCGATCCGGTCTGTCACCACCGGATGGGTCGCCCCGCCAAGGCTCGCCACACCCTGCACCGTGATGGTCGATGTGCCCTCGCCTTCGATCTGCGCGCCCATGCGCCGCAGGCAATGCGCCAGATCGACGATTTCAGGTTCGCGCGCGGCATTGACCAGAACCGTTGTGCCCTTGGCCAAAGTCGCTGCCATCAGCGCATTTTCTGTCGCGCCCACCGAGACGATGGGAAACTCAAACCGCGCGCCTTTCAGCCCGCCGGGCGCGGTCGCGTGGACATAGCCGTCGCGCAGGTCCAGCTCGGCCCCCATCGCTTCGAGCGCGCGCAGATGCAGATCCACAGGCCGCGCGCCGATCGCGCAACCGCCGGGCAGCGACACCACCGCATGACCATCGCGCGCCAGCATCGGCCCCAGCACCAGAATGGACGCACGCATCTTGCGCACGATCTCGTAATCGGCGCGGTGCGAGGTCAGGTCATGGCTCGACAATGCCAGAACCTGCCCGTCCTGCAGGCTGGCGACTTCTGCGCCGAGCGAGCCCAGAAGTTCCGTCATGGTGCGGATATCCGACAGGCGCGGCGCATTGGTCAGGGTCAGCGGCTGATCGGTCAGCAGCGTCGCGGGCATCAGGGTCAGACAGGCATTCTTGGCCCCGGCAATCGGGATCTGCCCGTTCAGCGGGCCATTCCCGGTGACAACAATCGAATCCATCTGCCCTACCCTTCACCTGGTCTTTTTCTGCGTTGTTTCCGACGCGGTATCGCGCGCACGCGCCTGTGCCTTGCGTTTGGCGATATTCGCTTTCAGAGCGGCTTTCAACCGCTCTGCCCGCGCCTGATCGGCGGGTTTGAGCGGGCGTTTGCTGTCTTGTCCTGTCTCGCGCATGGCCTCTCCTAGCGCAAGTTTGAAAAACCGTCCAGATAAGGGTTGCACCGCCCGATATTTCCGACTACCTAGCCGCGCATCAGGCTGCGGTAGCTCAGTGGCAGAGCACTCCCTTGGTAAGGGAGAGGTCGAGAGTTCAATCCTCTCTCGCAGCACCATCCCAACCCGTTGATCCGAACTGAAACCCTTGCACGGCAAGGGCCTGGTGTCATTTCTCAAGACCGAACAGATCGAAGCATTGGGCGGAGAAGCCCACACGCTTGATGAAGTCGAAGCGCAAGCAGGACTGTCCCGACGGGGCAGGTCGAAAGCACGCTGATGAGCGCGCGCAGACTGAACGCAGCGCTGGATTCTGGCGAGGGCAATGCGCGCGCCGCTGCACAGCTCGGTCAGGGTGTTGCCGCGTGCCAACAACATGTTCGGGGTATGATGCCCGGCCAGGCAATTGCGCAAGAGCGCCCAAGGAATTTCAGGATCACAGCACTCAATGCCCCAGAATCTGGCTGAGGAAGAGCTTGGTGCGCTCGGATTGCGGGTTGTTGAAGAATTCGCGCGGCTCGTTCTGTTCGACGATCTGGCCTTGATCCATGAAGATCACGCGGTTCGCCACGGCCTGTGCGAAGCCCATTTCATGCGTCACGCAGAGCATGGTCATGCCTTCCTCGGCCAGCGAGATCATCGTATCGAGCACTTCCTTGATCATTTCCGGATCAAGCGCGGATGTCGGTTCATCAAAGAGCATGATGCGCGGGCGCATACACAGCGAGCGCGCAATCGCCACGCGCTGCTGCTGTCCGCCTGACAATTGGCCGGGGTATTTATGCGCCTGCTCAGGGATCCTGACCTTGTGCAGGAAGTGCATCGCCGTTTCTTCGGCCTCCTTTTTCGGGAGCTTGCGCACCCAGATCGGCGCCAGTGTGCAGTTTTCCAGAATCGTCAGATGCGGGAACAGGTTGAAATGCTGAAAAACCATCCCGACTTCGGAGCGCACCTTGTCGATATTCTTCAGATCCGAAGTGAGTTCCGTGCCGTCAACGATGATCTTGCCCGCCTGATGTTCTTCCAGCCGGTTGATGCAGCGGATCAGCGTCGATTTGCCCGAACCGGACGGTCCGCAGATCACGATCCGCTCGCCCCGGTTGACGGTCATGTTCACATCGCGCAGCACATGAAACGTCCCAAACCATTTGTTCATGCCGGTGAGCTGAATCGCAACCTCGTCGGTCACTTTCATCTGGCTGGTGTCAATGGCCCGTTCGATTACTGGGTCAGTCTGCATCAAGGTCAATTCCGATCTTTCCAACGATGCCTTGCCACCTTTCGGTGGCAAGGTTTAAGGGGTCAGAGTGTTGGCAATGGCGGCAAGGGCTGGCCAAACCATTTCAGCGACAACTCGTTCAACTCGCCGCCGAGGGTCTTGTGCATGATGAACACGTTCACCCACTGCAGCAGATCGAAATTGCCTTTCTTCACCCCGATGAAACAGGGCGAATCCCGCATGATGAATTTCACATCCACGCTCAGGTTCGGGTTGTTCGCAGCCAGCTCAGCCGCGACTGTGTTGCCCGTCACCAGCACATCGACCTGCCCCGACTGAAAAGCCGACAAGGTTGCAGCATTGTCCCCGAAGCGGATGATCTCTGCATCATCCGGTGCCGTGCGCGTCAGCTCCAGGTCTTCCAGGGCACCACCCGTCACACCGACTTTCAAACCGGACAGATCGGCCACCGTCGAGATATCCAGATCAGCCGAGGCGAAAGCGCCGGAGTAGAAAGGGGCGTAGGCCGCAGAGAACCAGATCGATTTGGCGCGCTCGGGATTCGCACCCATCGAAGAGATCACCAGATCGACGCGGTCGGTTTCCAGATAGGGGATACGCTGGTTGGAACTCACCGGCACGATATTGATCTCGACCCCCAATTCCGTGGCGATCAACTTGGCGACATCGACATCGTAGCCTTCGTGCTCGCCTTCCATGCCCAGAGCCCCGAAGGGCGGGAAGCTTTCAGGCACGGCGATATTGATCGTGCCGCGCGCCAGGATATCGGCCAGATCGGCGAACGCGCTGCTTGGCGCAAGGCTGGCAAGGCCGATGCCCGCAGCAACAATCAGGGAGCGTAGTGTTTTCATGGGTGTCATCCTTTTCCAAGTGACGGGAGAAAAAAATCAGGCAGCCGCGACAGGCCGCAGGGTCTTGACGGTGCCCATCCGGCGCTCAAGGTGGCGGGAATAGAGCGACAGCGGGAAACACAGGCTGAAATAGATCAGCGCCATGAGCGGGAAGATGATGTAGGGTTCCGTGCCTGCAACCGGCGCATTGGCCCAGCGTTTGCCGATGGTCATCAGATCGGTGAAGCCGATGATATAGGCCAGCGACGTGCCCTTGATGATCTGCACCATGAAGCCCACGGTCGGGGCAAGTGCTATGGTCACGGCCTGCGGCGCAACCACCAGCCGCAGCGTCGGCAGGAAACGCAGGCCGAGCGCGCTCGCCCCTTCCCATTGTCCGCGCGGAATGGCCTCAAGCGCGCCACGCCAGACATCGGACATATAGGCGCTGGAATACAGCGTCAGCGAAATACTGGCCGCATACCACGGGTCGATATTCATCCCGAACAGGCGCGGCACACCCAATCCGGTCAGGAACAGAAGCATCAGCAGCGGTGTGGACTGGAACAGCCAGATATAGGCGATCGTGATCCGCTTGCCCCATTTATTGGGCGCGATCCTGACAAGCGCGATGAAGGCCCCAAGAATACCGCCGCCCACAAAGGCGATCAGCGACAGGTAGATGGTGAATTGCGTGGCATCGAGCAGCTGATAAAGCACAATCCCATGCGGACGCCCGAATATCTCGACCAGAAGATCCCTCATCGCTGCAGCCCCACCCATGGAAACATCAGGCGATACACGCCCACCATCAGTGCCTTGAAGCTGAGCGAAATGGCGATGTAGATCGCGGTCAGCGTCACGAAGACCTCGAAGGTGCGGAAGGTGCGGCTGTCGATGAAAATGCCTGCATTTGTCAGATCACGGACGCCGATTTCAGAGATTATGCCGGTCGTCAGAAACAGAAAGATGAACTGACTGCTGAGCGACGGGAACATCTTTCCGACAGCCTGAGGCAGAGTGATCTTGAAGAAGATGATCAGCGGCTTGATCCCCATCGCCTGCGCGGCTTCTTCCTGACCCTTCCCGACCGTGTTGAAGCCCGCGCGCAGGATTTCTGCAAAATAGGCAGAGAAGTTGAGCACCAAAGCTAACAGTGCATGCGCCCAGAACGGCCATTGATAGCCCAGCAAAAGTGGCAGACCGAATGCAACAAAGAAAAGCTGCACAATCAGCGGAGTGTTTCGGATGAACTCGACATATGCCGCAGCAATCCAGTGAATCGCGAACACGCGCCGATGCCGCAGGAATGCAAGGATCATCGCGATGCCAAAACCGATGATCCCGGCTGACAGTGTCAAACCTGCACTGAGCAATGCTCCGTCAAACAGAAGCCTTACATAATCCGCATTGCGGAAAATCTCGAAAAAACGCAGCTCCAAATGTCGGTCCTCTTTCCGGTCTGTTGCTGACGCTGACCAGAGCGAACTGGAGATGACTAGCCGGTGACCGCAAAAAGACCTTTCGCGTTTTTTTGAAAATCAGCGCCGTTTTCCGCAACCCTCTGAAGTTACTTCCTTTCGCTCCGGCGGGGCTGAATGCAGGAATGAACCCCAGCCGCGACGCCAGAACCCACCTGGTTACGAAATATGCGATATGCGTATTTTTTGCACTCAATGCAAACGGCTGATTTTGAAGGACATCAAGGAGCACCATCCAAGACCAGCTTGGAATTGATGGGCATTCAGATCGTCCGCGCAAGAAAACGGTTTGGCAAAGCCCTGGATGGTTGGGGTCCACACAGCCATCCCGCGTTTGCGTAGCTGACCTGCTGACGGCTCATGCGCGCAGCGTCGTCATGGCGCGGCACTGAATCGACAGGTGGCGGGAAACCGAACAGGCCCCTGAACCCGGCGCATCGTCCGGCGCGACCGGGCAGCTCCCCCCCACAACTGGCGCTGTGGCCCAAGCCCCCCCTGACGGGCGCACCGATAGCCCCGGATCGCAGAACGCTTTGGCGAGAGCCTGTTGCACGCATTGGCATTCGTGCGCGCCCCCGCTCTGATCTGTTATTTT
>SKRP01000191.1 GCA_007118445.1 Natronohydrobacter sp. | reverse complement strand
GTCAATGCCCAGACGCTTGCGCCGATGGATCATGTGCGGATGCAGGCCGCGGCGCAGAAATGGGTGGACAGCTCGATTTCCAAGACCATCAACTGCCCCGAGGATATCAGCTTCGACGATTTCAAGGATGTCTATCTGGCGGCCTGGGACATGGGCTGCAAGGGCTGCACCACCTATCGGCCGAATGACGTGACGGGCTCGGTCCTTTCGGTGTCGGAAAAGACCGAGACCGCGCCCGAGGCCGACAAGGGGGCAGATGTGGTCTATCTGTCCACGCCGTTTGACCGGCCTGCGGCGCTGGAAGGGTATACTTACAAGCTGAAATGGCCCGGCTCGGAACATGCGATCTATGTCACGATCAATGACACTGTGATCAACGGGCACAGGCGGCCCTTCGAGATTTTCATCAACTCGAAGAACATGGAGCATTTCGCCTGGACTGTGGCGCTGACGCGGATGATTTCAGCGGTGTTCCGGCGCGGGGGGGATGTGTCTTTCGTCGTCGAAGAGCTGAAAGCGGTGTTCGATCCGCGCGGCGGGGCCTGGGTCGAGGGGCGCTATATCCCGTCGATCCTGGCGGCCATCGGGGGGGTTATCGAACAACATCTGATTCGTATCGGTTTCATCGCAGGGGAGGGGTTGGGGCTGAAAACAGACCCGGAATCAGAGAAAGTGACGGTGGGCGAGCTGCCGCGCGGGCGTGCCTGCCCGGCTTGCGGGGCCTTTGAGATGGTGATGATCGAGGGTTGTATGACCTGCCGCGCCTGTGGGCATTCGAAATGCGGCTGAGGCCGCGGCGCGGTGGGGATCAAACATCCAGGCCGTTGCTGTCAGGCGCAGTCTCCCGGAACGGGTCTCGGAGGGTCGAAACCGATGGTGCGTTCCCGCCTGCGCTCTGATAAACATGCAGGATGTTTCGGCTGTTCGACATGTTGGGTCGCTCGACGGTGATGCGGGCGCTGGATGATGCGCTCCGTGCTGCCGGGCTGCATCCGTTGCTCGTGCCGGAGCCAGTCAAGCTGACCGTCATCCGGCTCAACAAGACGCATGTCGCGCAGGATGCGGGGTTCGCGGATGCGGCGCGGCTTCTGGCCTATTGCGTTCTCGGGCATGCGCAATTCGCTGACAGCACCAGTGTCGCAGAGGCCGCGCGCGCAGATCAGCGCGTGGAGGCCGCCCTCGAGGATGGCGACAGTCTGGATGCGAAACTGATCCTGCTGGCCTTTCATGCGGGCCTGATCTCGCCCGAGGTCGCGGATCGGATTGAGCTGGACGCTCCCGGCGACTGAGAAATCTGCGCAATACCGGGTCAGGTTGTGATCAGAGGTCGCAATTCCGCTGCCATTCCCGGAATTTGCGCTGCGCAACCAGCATGTTCCGGATCAGGAAGATGCCGGGGCATTCCGGGCATAGCCGCACCAAGACGGAATGGCGCGGCAAGTTGAAGGGATGCCTCCACAAATGGGCCGGTGCGCCGCGCATATCGGCGATGTTCTGGCGTGGCCCGGCACCTCTGTCGGATCGCGCGCCATGCAAAGCGCTCTTCGCTCTGTCATGAAACTGTCATGCAACCGTGTCACGACCGTTACATTGCAGCACTATCCGGGGGCCACCGGGAAGCCGCCTCAGGATGAGCCGGTCATCGCCGGACGAAGCAAAGATCGAACTGGAGACACCATGACCCGTCTGTCCCTTCTTATCACTTCCGCCTCTCTGGCGATGGCCTCTGCTGTCAGCGCCCAGTCGGTCGATCCTGAACTGCCTGAATACAGCCCTGTTTCGGGTGTGTCGGGCAATCTCGTCTCGATCGGGTCGGACACGCTGAACAACCTGATGACGCTCTGGTCCGAAGGATTCCGCCAGCATTATCCGAATGTCGCGATCCAGATCCAGGGCGCAGGCTCGGGCACCGCGCCGCCTGCCCTGATCGAAGGCACGGCCCAGTTCGGCCCCATGTCGCGCGCCATGCGCGGTTCAGAGATCGAGACTTTCGAGGCGCGTTTCGGCTATGAACCGCTGCCGTTGCGCGGTGCCATCGATGGTATCGGCGTGTTCGTGCACCGCGACAATCCGGTGACCTGCATCAGCATGCAGGAAGTCGATGCGATCTTCTCCTCCACCCGCGCAGGTGGCGCGGATGCGGCGATCACCAGCTGGGGCCAGGTTGGCGCGACCGGCGAATGGGCAGATCGTCCGATCGCCATGTATGGGCGCAACTCGGCCTCGGGAACATTCGGCTTTTTCCGCGATGTGGCCCTGTTCGGCGGGGATTACAGCGCCGAAGTGCGCGAACAGCCGGGCTCCTCGACTGTGATTCAGGGCGTGGCCTCGGATATGAACGGCATCGGCTATTCAGGCGTGGGCTACGCCACGGCTGATGTGCGCGCCCTGGATATCCGCGGCGAGGACGGCGAATGCTACGGGCCCGAGGATGCTGCGAGCGGCAACTACCCGATCGCACGCTTCCTGTTTGTCTACATGAATGTGGACCCCAATGCCGAGCTGGAGCCGCTGCGCGCCGAATTCGTGCGCTATGTCTACAGCCAGGAGGGCCAGCAGGACGTGGTGCGTGCCGGGTTCTTCCCGATCAACACCTTTGTCGCCAATGGTGATCTGGAACTTTTCGGGCTGCTTGACTGACGCCTGAGCGATCCGGTGCTGACCCGCGCCCCTCAGGGCTGCGGGTCAGCGCATGTCTTCCCCTCAAAGCTGTGAAAGCCAAAACGCATGACCGACATCCCGCAATCCGGCCACAGCGCCGCCGAGCGCGCCGAACGCAAGCGCCTGCGCGCGATGAATACGCGACGAAGTGTCATCTGGGGCGAAAAAATCGCGCGCGGCGTGATCACTACCGGCGGGTTGATGGTGATCGTGGCGGTGCTGGGGATCATGGTGTTTCTTGTGCGCGTCGTGCTGCCGATGCTCGCGGAAGGCGAATTGCACGGCAATATCCGCTTCCAGCTTGATACAGGGCAGGACGTGATCTGGGTGAATGGCGATGAGTTCCAGACACTGGGGCTGGCTGTCGCCGCAGAGGGTCGCGTCGTGACCTATCACATTCCCACGGGCACCGAGGTCAGCCGCGACCAGTTCGATTTCGACGGGGCCGAGGTGACAGCGGTCGCCGGGACGCTGGGGCGGGACCGGGTTGCCTTTGGATTTGATGACGGCACTGTGCGTTTCGCCACGCTGGGCTTCGCATCCGAGAGCACATCGCGGCGCAACCTGCCAACGGGTTTGCAACAGCTTGACGAACGGGACAGAATGCGCGACGGGCGCGTCTTCACGCAGGTCGGAACCGGGGATTTCCGCACGCTGTCGAGCGTGATCGAGCTTGGCGCTCCCGAAGTCGTGTCCGAGAGCGCGATCATCGCGGTGGATTATCGCGTTGGTGGCACCAGCACGCGGCCCACCAGCGCCGTGGCGACAGTAGATGCGCAAAACACCGTGCGCGTGACGCGCACGCGCACGCAGGTCAACATGATGACGGGGGTGGAAACAGTCACTGCAACGACCACCGAATTACCTCCGCTCGATCTGGCTCCGGGCGTCAGCGTCACTGAAATCCTGCTTTCCGGCAATGCCGACCGTGCGATGGTCGCCACAGATGACGGTTTCGTGCATCGTTACGATCTGCGCAACCTCGACAGCCCGCAACTGGCCGAACGTCGCCGGGTGGCCGATGACGGTGTGGCCGTGACCTCGATGACCTTCCTGTCGGGCGAGGAGACGCTGATCGTGGGCGGCGCGGATGGCTCGGTCAGCGCCTTTTTCCGCCTGCAGTCCGGCACGCCCGACACCAGCGATGGCCGCGAGCTGGTTCGCGCGCGTGACCACCGGCCGATGCCCGCTGCTGTGGTCAGCCTGTCGGAATCGCAGCGACAGAAGGAATTCGTCGCGGTCGATACGGCGGGCAATGTGTGGGTCTATCACTCGACCTCGGATCAGGTGCTGTTCGAGCTGGCGCGCTCGGGCGATGTGACAACGGATTCGATGGGCATGATATTCCCGCGCTCGAACGGCACGATGCTGGTGAGCCAGGGCGGCGAAGTCGAGGCGTGGCAATACACGCAAGCCCATCCCGAGGTGACGCTGGCCGTGCTTTTTGGCCGGATCTGGTATGAAGGCTATTCCGAGCCGGAATTCGTCTGGCAATCCACCGCCGGCACCGATCTGGTGGAGCCGAAATACTCACTCGTGCCGCTGGTCTTCGGCACGATCAAGGCGGCAACCTATGCCATGCTGTTCGCTGTGCCTATCGCGCTGATGGCGGCAATCTATACGTCAGAATTCGTTGACAAACGGGTGCGCGGCACAGTCAAGCCGATGATGGAAATGATGGAAAGCCTGCCCACTGTCGTGCTGGGCTTCGTCGCGGCCCTTGTGCTTGCGCCACTTGTCGAAGAGTTCATCGGGGCCGTGCTTCTGGGCTTTTTCGCGCTGCCCACCGGCCTGATGCTGGGCGCCTTTGCCTGGCAGATGCTGCCGGTGCGGATCGCGCTGCGCTATGACGGGTTCCCGAAATTCGTGGCGATGGGGGCCATGGTGCTGGCAACGGCACTGGTGGCCGCAGAGCTCGGCCCGGTTTTCGAGCGCGTGTTGTTTGATGGCGATTTCAAGGCCTGGACCGCCGGGCGGCATGGCACGGGCACGCCCTTCATGTTCCTTGTGCTGCTGCCGGTCAGCTATCTGCTGATCGCTTTCAGCTTCCGCAAGACGCTGGGTCATCATTATCGCGCGTTTCTGGGCGACCGTGATCGCGCACGGTCAGGCCGGATCGATGCGCTGCGCTGGATTGTGACGCTTGCGGCGGCCATGCTGCTGTCGCTGGGCATGGCAAGCGCGCTGACGGCCATCGGCTATGACCCGCGCGGTGGCTTCATCGACAGCTATCAGCAGCGCAACGCGCTGGTGGTCGGGTTCATCATGGCTTTTGCGGTGATCCCCAATATCTACACACTGGCCGAAGATGCGCTGAATTCGGTTCCGGGGCATCTGCGCGCGGCCTCGCTGGCTTGCGGGGCCTCGCCCTGGCAGACGGCGACCTGGGTGATCCTGCCCACAGCCGCATCGGGCGTCTTCTCGGCGGTGATGATGGGCATGGGCCGCGCAGTGGGTGAAACGATGATCGTGGTCATGGCCGCAGGCAACACGCCGATCATGGAATGGAACATCTTTTCCGGGTTGCGCACGCTCTCGGCCACCATCGCGATCGAACTGCCCGAGGCGGTGCGCGACGGCACCAATTACCGCGTGCTGTTCCTTGCCGCGCTGACGCTTTTCGTCATGACATTCGTCATCAACACAATCGCCGAGCTGATCCGGCAGCGCTTTCGCAAGCGCGCCTTCCAGCTCTGAGGGGCTTAGCCAATGAGTGTGACCAACCAGCATGATCTTCCAGCCTCAGGCGCTGCCGGGCTGGCCGGGGTTGCCGCGCGCGAGACCGCGCAGCAGACCACACAGGGCCGCCGCGTGCGGCGTTTCAGCGCGGATCTCTCGGCCGTGGGCGAGCCTGCGCTCTGGGCCTTCGGCGGGGCGCTGTCGCTGGGCATTATCCTGATCGCCGGGTTTCTGGCCATGATTGCCTGGAACGGCTTCACCACCTTCTGGCCCAAACCCATTGAACGGGTCGCGCTGACCAGCGGCGAGGTGCTGGCCGGTGTCGCGACGCGCGGCGGCCCGTATCGGCCCGGTGACAGCACCCTGATGCAGCTTGACGAGGACACCCGCGCGGCGATTGCGGCCAATGACGGTTTCGCCAACCGGACCCTCTATCAGACTGCGAATTTCGACCTCTATGGCGATGATTTCCGCTGGGTGTCGGATTTTGAAGTGGCCGAAAGCACGCAGCCCGAGGATTTCTTCTATCTCGAGCGGCAGCAATGGGGTGTGTTCATCGGCCGGATCGTCGGGCTACAGGTTGACGGTGCCCCGGTCGAGGCCACGCCCGAACGACTGGCGCGCGAACAACGTGCCGCCCGCCAGCGCTTCAATGCGATCCGTGCGCTGGAACGGGGGGATATCGGCCGGATCAATGCTCTGATTGAACGCGAACGCCTTGCGATCCGCCGCGCAGAGATCCGTTTCGGTGAAGACAGCTCTGAGGCGCAAGCCGCCATCGCTGAAAGCCAGGCGCGCATTGCCGAGCTGCAATCCGAATTCGAAACCCTGCAGGTGCAGGCCAACGCCATCCGCGCGGATGATCGCGCCACGCGTATCGTGCTTGAAGAGGTCAATGGGCAGCAGGTCGAGACCGAGTTGTCGCAGATCGTGCGCTACTTCCCCGCCAATGCGCTTGGCCTGACCGACAAGATCGGGATCTATCTGTCACGCTGGTGGGAATTCGTCTCGGCCGAGCCGCGCGAGGCGAATACCCAAGGGGGTGTTCTGCCCGCGATCTTCGGCACTGTGGCGATGACGCTGTTGATGGTGATCTTTGTCGCGCCCTTCGGTGTGATCACGGCGCTGTATCTGCGCGAATATGCCAAACAGGGGCGGCTGACCTCGATTATCCGTATTTCAGTCAACAATCTGGCCGGTGTGCCCAGTATTGTTTACGGGGTCTTCGGGCTTGGATTTTTCGCCTATGCGATGGGTGGCACCATTGACCAGCTTTTTTACCCCGAAGCACTGCCCAACCCGACTTTTGGCAAGGGCGGGATTCTCTGGGCCTCGCTGACGCTGGCGCTTTTGACAGTGCCTGTGGTGATCGTTGCCACCGAAGAGGCCCTGTCCGCCGTGCCGCGTTCGATGCGCGAGGGGGCGCTGGCCTGCGGTGCGTCGAAATGGCAGACCATCCGCCATATTGTCCTGCCCAAGGCCATGCCGGGCATCATGACCGGCATGATCCTGGCCATGGCGCGCGGGGCAGGCGAGGTGGCGCCGCTGATGCTGGTGGGCGTGGTCAAACTGGCCCCTGCGCTGCCTGTGGACGGGATCGCACCCTTCATCCATCTGGATCGCAGCTTCATGCATCTGGGTTTTCACATTTTCGATGTCGGCTTTCAGTCGCGCAATTCCGAGGCCGGCATCCCGATGGTCTTTG
>SKRP01000281.1 GCA_007118445.1 Natronohydrobacter sp. | reverse complement strand
GGGGATGGCGATTCCAACCTCGTTCATGCTGTGCTTCATCCTGCTTGGCGTGATGGGGGTGACGATCTCGAACATCATCATGTTCGGGCTGATTCTGGCGGTGGGTGTGCTGGTGGACGGCGCGGTGGTGGTCACCGAATATGCCGACAAGCGCCTGGCCGAAGGCGACGGGCCGATGGAAGCCTATGTGAAAGCTGCGCAGCGCATGTTCTGGCCGATCATCGCCTCGACCGGGACCACGCTCTGCGCCTTTCTGCCCATGCTGTTCTGGCCCGGCGTGGCAGGCGAGTTCATGGGGATGCTGCCAGTCACCCTGATTTTCGTGCTCTCGGCCTCGCTGGTCGTGGCGCTGATCTTCCTGCCAGTCATGGGGGGCGTTTCGGGCCGGTTGGCGCGCAATCTCGGCCATGCGACTGCTGCCCTGCGCCGCCTGCCCTGGGTGCTGCGTCTGCCCTTCGCCGCGCTCAGCGTGACAGGTCTGTTTCTGGGGGCGATGATGGTGCTTAATCCCGGTTATCTGACCGGGGGCACACAGGCGGCGCAATCGCTGGTGCAGGTCGTGCCCGGCTTGGTGCTGATGGGGCTGTCCGCGATGGGGGTTTCGACCAGTTTCGCGGCTCTGGTCCCCTTGCGCAAACCCAAACGCATCCGCGCCGACCGTCAGTATTCGCCAGCTGGTCATGTCGCGCGGCTGTTTGTCGGTAATCCGGTCATGCCGGTTGTGCTGGTCGTGGCCGTTGTGGCTTTTGTCCTGGGCGTGTTCCAGTATTACGGCGAGAACAACCGCGGTGTGGAATTCTTCGTCGAAACGGAACCCGAACAGGGCATCATCTATGTCCGGGCGCGCGGCAACCTGTCGCTTGACGAAAAAGACGCATTGGTGCAGCAGGTCGAGCGCATCGCGCTGGACGAGCCTGGGCTCGCGTCGGTTTTCGCATTTGCCGGGGATGGCGGTCTGGACACCAACACAGCAGGACAAGGCCCGCCGCGCGACTCTGTTGGCCAGATCCAGTTCGAATTGACGCATTGGCGCGAACGCCAGGGCATCCCCGAGATGCGTGGCTCTGCGATCCTTGACCGCCTGGAAGCGCAGTTTGCCGAGCTTCCGGGGCTGTATACGGAATTTCTGATCGCCTCTGGTGGACCGGCCAGCGCGAAACCCGTACATCTGCGGCTGACCGGGGATGATTTCGACCAGTTGGAAGAGGCGGTCGAGATCGTGCGCGCGAAAATGGCAACCTTGCCGGGCCTGTTCGATCTGGAGGATTCGCGCCCGGTGCCGGGGATCGACTGGCAGATCAATGTCGATACGGAAATGGCAGGGCGCTTCGGGGCCGATGTGGCAACAATCGGTGGCATGGTGCAGCTTGTCACGCGCGGCCTGCTTCTGGACACGATGCGGGTCGATACGTCGGATGAGGAAATCGATATTCGCGTGCGCCTGCCGGAAGGGGACCGTCTGCTGTCCACGTTGGAAACGCTGCGTGTGCAGACGAATTTCGGCATGGTGCCGCTGTCGAATTTCATCACCTCCGAGACTGTCGCGTCGCGCGGGCAGATCGACCGGGTCGATCAGCGACGGTTCTATGATGTCAAGGCCGACGTCCGGTCAGGGCAGGTGCGGCTGGTCGACAGCGCGGGCGAGACCATGCGCGTGGTGCCGCGCGCGCAGGTCGTGTTGCGCGAGAATGAACCGGGCAGCGCGGAATATCGGCTGGCGGAACAGACACTCGCCGAGATTTCACAGAATGGTTGGCGGCAGGTTCCGATCACGGCGACGGAACGCATCGAGGCATTGACCGAGTGGCTGCAAGCAGAAAGCCCACTCCCTGCCTCCATCGGTTGGGAATGGACTGGCGAGCAGCAGGATCAGGAGGAAAGCACGCAGTTCCTGACCGTGGCCTTCAGTGCCGCGCTTGGGTTGATGTTCGTGATCCTGCTCACCCAGTTCAACAGCTTCTATGCTGCCGTGCTGGTGCTGCTGGCGGTGATCCTGTCTTCGGCCGGGGTGCTGATCGGGATGCTGGTGATGGATCAGACCTTCTCGGTGATCATGACCGGGACGGGGATCGTGGCGCTGGCCGGGATTGTGGTGAATAACAACATTGTCCTGATCGATACCTATCAGAATTACGCGAAGATCATGCCCCGGATCGAGGCGATCATCCGCACGGTCGAAGCGCGGATCCGCCCGGTGCTGATGACCACCATCACGACGATGGCAGGGTTGACGCCGATGATGCTGGGCCTGTCGATCGATTTCGCGAATGGCGGGTTTTCGATCGACAACCCGACCGCGCTCTGGTGGAAGCAACTGGCGACGGCAGTGGTGTTCGGCCTTGGGGTCGCGACGATCCTGACCCTGATGCTGACACCGGCCATGCTGGCGCTGCGGGTCTGGGTCGAGAAAGGGGCCTATCGCGGGGCGCTGGGGCTGCGCTGGCTGTTTTCGCGGCGCGACTCGAAACTGCGTCGCGACCGGGCATTGCACAGGAAGCTGAGTCAGGTGCGCGGTGCCGAGCTGATCTGGGATGTGCCGCCCGAGCCGCGCGAGGTGCAGCTTCCCCTGCTGCTGGAAGACCCGTTGCCGCCGGAAATGCCACTGAGGGCGGCCGAGTAAGCCGCGAGGCCCAGTTGGTTTTTCGCTGTCGGATCGGGTGATCTGTCCTCTGCAGCGTCGGTGTCGCTGATGGGGTGGCGGGCCTTGCGGCCCGCTGCCTTCGGCGAGAGTATTTCCGGCAAGATGAAATCAGTTCGGAATCAGCCCTGGCGCAGGGTCAGGCAGATTGCGATTGGCTCTGAGGGGCGAGTTGCAAGCCGCCTTCGCGTTCCAGAAAGGCGACCACCTCGGCCAGGCCCTGGCTGTCGCGCATCTGCGCCAGAACATAGGGCCGCGCGCCGCGCGCGGTTCTGGTGTCGGCCTCCAGCTGCGCCAGATCGACGCCGACATGGGGTGCGAGATCGGTCTTGTTGACCACCAGCAGATCGGATTTCGTTACCCCCGGTCCGCGTTTGCGCGGGATGTCCTGCCCTGCGGCCGTGTCGATCACATAGATTGTCAGATCGGCCAGTTCCGGTGAAAAGGTCGCAGCCAGATTGTCGCCGCCGGATTCGATCAGGACCAGTTCAAGATCCGGGAAACGCGCGTTCAGATCGGCCACCGCCGCCAGGTTGATGCTGGCATCCTCGCGGATCGCCGTATGCGGGCAGCCGCCGGTTTCCACGCCACGCACGCGCTCGGCGGGCAGCACCTGCGCGCGCATCAGCGCCTCGGCATCCTCGCTTGTGTAGATGTCATTGGTGATCACCGCCATCGACAGGCGCGGGGCCAGGGCGCGGGCCAGCTTTTCCGTCAGCGTCGTCTTGCCTGCGCCCACCGGGCCGCCAATGCCGACGCGCAAAGGTCCGTATCTGCTCATGTTCGAAACAGCCTCACTTCCTTGGTTTCATGTTCCATCGCGGCCAGTTCTGCACCCAGGCAGGAATTGCCCAGATCCTGCAGCCCTGTCATGCTGGCTTGTCGTGACAATTCCGGCAAGTCCAGCAGTGACTTTGCCAGAACACCATGCCCTGCACCCTGTCCAAGCGGGATATGGCGGATCGAAATGACCACCAGATTGGTCACAAAGGCTTGCAGATAAGCGGCCACGACCATCTCAACCGGCAGGGCAAGGGGGCGTGCGGCCTCGGCGACGGCGATTGGCAGGCAACGCGCGGGCAGATTGCGCCCGGTGATCTGTGCCACGGTCCGCGCGAAGGCGGCCCCCTGTTCGCGGGTTTCGGTCAGGCGTTCGCTGCTGGTTTGCAGCGCCATGCACAGCGCATCAAGGCTGTCCGGGTCTGCGGTTTCTGCCAGTCCCTGCGATATCAGCACCGCATCCTGCCAGCCGCTGCCAAAATGCAGCAGATCCCTGAGCCAGGCTTCGAGCGTCGCTGCATCATGCACCTCGCCGCGCGCGATGATCTGCTCCAGACCATGGCTGAAGACGAAAGCCCCGGTGGGAAAGGCCGGGGACAGCCAGTGCTGCAGAGTCAGTGCAGAAGGCGTGAGCATGGGTCAGTGCGCGTGTTCATCATGGTGATGCATCGGGCCAAGCCCGTTGCCATGCCCATGCCCGTGATCATGGCCCATGGTGCGCCCGTGACCATAAGCCCCGCCTTCGGGCGTGAACGGGCCGGTCATGGGCCGCAGCCGTGCGCCCAGGCGGGTCAGCATGGCTTCGATCACGTGATCATGGCGGATCAGGAGGCGTGCCTCCTCGATCTGGCAGGGTGTGTGGCGGTTGCCGATATGCCATGCCAGACGCGGCAGATCGCCTGTGACCTCGACCAGGGCTTCATCAGCAGGGACGATTTCCAGCGTGGTGCCGTCTTCCAGTTCGAACCCCCACCAGGCGTCGAGATTGGTCACTTCCGGCAGATCGACCAGAAACCCGCGCCCTTCGGTTGTGACCA
Organism: Natronohydrobacter sp.; assembly: GCA_007118445.1. Taxonomy (GTDB): domain Bacteria; phylum Pseudomonadota; class Alphaproteobacteria; order Rhodobacterales; family Rhodobacteraceae; genus Roseinatronobacter. The sequence continues at coordinate 2,597 of SKRP01000281.1, read as the reverse complement.
GCCGTTTGCGGCGGACCAGGCGGGCGTCATAATCCAGGATCACCGCGCCATCGCAGCTTGCGGGGCGGTTTTTCAGCAGTCGGTAGAGCGGGGGAAGATCAGTCATGTAACACCTGTCGGGAAAAGGTCACGATAGACATGGGCGGGCAGGGCGCGGCGCGACAGCCCCATGGAACGCAAGGCCCCGTCAGGCAAGGCGTCGAGATGGGCGAATTCGGCCTCGCGGGCGGCCCGGCCAATTGCAGGATTGCAGCCAAGTCCTGTGCTGGCGAGAAACCAGTCAAGCCGGCGCGCCTGAACCGGGCTGAGAGGGGAGTTTGCGGGACGAAGCGGCATGAGCACCTCCATCAGGCTGACATTTCCTCCCATGGTCCGAACATAACATGAAAATGCGGTAACCGCGGGTAACGCCGCATTCACATTTTGCTGCGGTGCAGAAAAGTCACATCCGGCCTGTCGGTTTGCGGGCATTTGCCTGGCTCAGTAAAGGAAATAGCGCTGTGCCAGTGGCAGTTCCGTGGCCGGGTCGCAGGTCAGGATTTCCCCGTCGGCGCGCACTTCATAGGTTTCGGGATCAACCTCGATCTGCGGTGTGGCGTCATTGAGCTTCATATCGGCCTTGCGCACGCCGCGGCAGCCCTCGACCGCCAGCGTATCCTTGGCCAGTCCCAGCTTGCCCCTTATATCATCTTCCTGCGCGGCCTGACTGACGAACACCACCGCCGCGCGTTCCACCGCCCGCCCGAAAGCGCCGAACATGGGCCGCGAATGCATCGGCTGCGGTGTCGGGATCGAGGCATTGGGATCCCCCATTTGCGCCACCACGATGGACCCGCCGATCAGCACCATTTCCGGTTTCGCGCCGAAAAACGCAGGCGACCAGAGTACCAGATCGGCGCGCTTGCCTTCCTCGATACTGCCGATATGGCGCGACAGCCCATGCACGATGGCCGGGTTGATCGTGTATTTCGCGATGTAGCGGCGCACCCGCAGATTGTCATTCGCGCCCTGCTCTTCGGCCAGCCGTCCGCGCTGGACCTTCATCTTATGCGCGGTCTGCCATGTGCGGGTGATCACCTCGCCCACGCGGCCCATCGCCTGACTGTCCGAGGACAGGACCGACATCGCGCCCATGTCATGCAGGATATCCTCGGCGGCAATCGTCTCGCGCCGGATGCGGCTTTCGGCAAAGGCCACATCCTCGGGCACCTTGCGGTCCAGATGGTGGCAGACCATCAGCATGTCGAGATGTTCCTCGATGGTGTTGACCGTATAGGGCATGGTCGGGTTGGTCGAAGAGGGCAGGACATTCTGACTGCTCACCACTTTCAGAATATCCGGCGCATGGCCGCCGCCCGCGCCTTCGGTATGAAACGCGTGGATCGTGCGGCCTGCGATGGCTTTCAGTGTGTTCTCCACGAAGCCTGACTCGTTCAGCGTATCGGTGTGAATCATCACCTGCGTATCGGTTTCCTCGGCCACGCTCAGACAGCAATCTATCGCGGCGGGCGTCGTGCCCCAATCCTCATGCAGCTTCAGCGCACAGGCCCCGGCGCGGACCTGCTCATGCAGCCCGGCAGGCAGGCTGGCATTGCCCTTGCCCGCAAAGGCCAGATTCATCGCAAACGCATCCGCCGATTGCAGCATCCGCCCGATATGCCACGGCCCCGGCGTGCAGGTGGTGGCAAGCGTGCCATGCGCAGGCCCGGTGCCACCGCCCAGCATGGTCGTCAGCCCGGAATGCAGGGCGTCGTCGATCTGTTGCGGGCAGATGAAGTGGATATGCGCGTCAAACCCGCCTGCGGTCAGGATCTTGCCCTCACCCGCGATAATCTCGGTGCCCGGCCCGACAATCACGTCAACGCCTGCTTGCGTGTCCGGGTTGCCTGCCTTGCCGATCTTGGCGATCCGCCCGTCGCGCAAACCCACATCGGCCTTGGTGATGCCCGAGTGATCCACGATCAGCGCATTGGTGATCACTGTGTCCATCGCACCATCTGCGCGCGTGATCTGGCTCTGCCCCATACCGTCACGAATGACCTTGCCACCGCCGAACTTGACCTCATCGCCATAGCCGCCGCGTTCCGCGATCAGGTCGCGCTCGACCTCGATGATGAGATCGGTATCGCCCAGCCGCAGCTTGTCGCCCACAGTCGGGCCATACATATCGGCATAGGCCGCGCGGGAAATCCTGTAAGCCATCTCAGAGCGCCCCCATCACAGCCGCATTGAACCCGTAAACCATCCGCGCCCCGGCATAGGGCACCAGCGCCACCTCGCGCGACTGGCCCGGTTCGAACCGCACCGCCGTTCCTGCCGCGATATCCAGCCGCTTGCCGCGCGCGGCAGTGCGGTCAAAATCAAGCCCTGCATTGGCTTCGGCGAAATGGTAGTGACTGCCCACCTGCACTGGCCGGTCGCCGGTATTCGCGACCATCAGCCGCGTGACCTCCAGGCCCGTGTTCAGCTCGATCTCGGTATCAGGGGTGATGATTTCACCGGGGATCATGGCGCTTCCCTCTCAGCGGATTGGATGGTGGACAGTGACAAGCTTGGTGCCGTCGGGGAATGTCGCCTCGACCTGCACCGAATGGATC
>SKRP01000023.1 GCA_007118445.1 Natronohydrobacter sp. | reverse complement strand
CTTTGTTTCCAAACCATCGAAATGGTGGTAATATCGCGTAAAAATGGTGCGAGGCCGAGAGTAACATGCGCGTATTGACTGCCCTGACCACGGCGGGGGCTTTGGCCCTTCTGGCTGGCTGTGACACATCTGCCCCTTATTCCAATGTGATCGACACAACCGGGCGCGGGGTCGGATTCAGTGATTATGCGCAGTATCTGCGCGCGCAGGAGGAACTTTCACGGATACGTCGCGCCGAGGCCGCGCAGGGCCGCGGCGTTCAGCAGATGCCGCACCCCCCCTCGCAGCCTGCGCCCGCATCGGCACAGGCCAGCACCATCGGTCAGGAGGCTGTCGCGGCCGTGCGCGGAACGCAACAAGCTGCGCCGCTAGCGCTGCAACAGTCAGGGCTTCCTGCACAGGCTTCAGCACCTGTAATGCAGCAGCAGCAACCGCAGCAGCCGCCGCCGATGCCGCCTGCACCTGCAACACAGCCACAAGCACAGACGCCGTTTGCCAGCCCGCCCCAGGCATCTGCGCCAGCGGCGCAGTCTGCCACGACTGCGCAACCTGCACCGGCCCTCGCTGCCGCAGCTCAACCGCAAGCGCCGAACGCGGCAGGGGTCAGCGAACAGGCTTTTACCCCGCAGCCCTTTGGCACGCCGCAACAGAACCAGCTGGTCGAGCGTGATTTCGTGCCGCAGGTGCGCGTGTCAGAGGCAGAATTGTCGCAAGGCGGCGGCGGGCCGAACCTGTTTGTCTATGCGCTCTCGACGCAGCATAATGTCGGCGAGGCGCGCTATAACCGGTCGCACCCGCTGCGCTGGCGGCGCTGGGAATCGGCCTGCGCGCAATATCCCAGCCAGGATCTGGCGCAGGAAGCCTTTCTTGCCGCAGGCGGACCCGAGCGCGATCCGAACCATCTGGACCCCGATGGCGATGGCTTTGCCTGCTGGTGGGATCCGGCCCCGTTCCGTCAGGCCGCCCGGACCGCGCGCGCGCGCGAATAACGACAGCCTTGCAACCGCTCTGGCACCCTTCGCCGAATTTCGGCCCGCGCCGGGACGGGCTGCGCCCTGGCCTGATCGTGCTGCATTACACAGGAATGCGCGGGGCAGAGGACGCGCTGGCACGGCTTTGTGATCCGGCGGCAGAGGTTTCGGCGCATTACATGATCGGCAGTTGCGGCACGCTCTGGCAGATGGTGGCCGAGGATCAGCGCGCCTGGCACGCGGGCGCGGGCGCATGGCAGGGGCTGCAGGATATCAATTCGCGCTCGATCGGGGTCGAGCTGGTCAATTCCGGCGCGCAGCCCTTCAGCGCGCCCCAGATGCAACGGCTCGAGGCATTGCTGGGTGCGCTGATGCAGCGCTGGGCAATCCCGGCTGATGCAGTGATCGGACATTCCGACATGGCCCCTGACCGCAAGGAAGACCCAGGGCCGAAATTCGACTGGCCGCTTTTGGCGCGGCAGGGGCTTGCGGTCTGGCCCGAGGGCTTGGGGCCGGATGTGGCCCTTGCGCAAAGTCTGGACCAGATCGGCTATCCGCCGTCCGATCCTGAAAAGCGGCTGCAAGCTTTCCGCTTTCGGTTCTTCCCCACCGCAACAGGGCCCGAGACCACGCGCGACCGACGCCGCGCGGCCTGTGTCGCGGCCACCCTGCGCTGGGTGTGATCGGGGGCGACAGGGCAGGGCGGGCTTATCGCAAATGCCGCAGCGCCAGTGACAGATCGTCAAACAGGGTTGCGCGTTCCTCTGGGCTCAGGAACGCACCGAGTTCGACCACGCGTCCCGCGCCTTGCAGCGTCAGGTAGTTTTCGACCCGCGCGCCTTTTTCGGTCATGTTCAGGCGCACCCAATACGGGTTCGCCTGCCAGTGCTGTTCGGGCTGGCGCGGATTGGTGCGCAGAATCTCGATGCACTCGCGGGTCAGGCGCATGTCCTCGCGCAGGCGGCGGCGCTCGCGGCTGTTGCGCTGCAGCGCATACCACAGCCCCCAGAGCGCCAGCCCGGCAAAGGGCAGCAACCCCCACAGGACCGGCGTGCCCAACACACCGATCATGGGCAGCGCCAGAAATCCGGCGCTGATCAGGATAACCCGTGCGAAGCCCCTGTTGCCCATCGACAGATTCGGCGTCAGGGCGAGGCGGTATTCCGCGTTATCGCCACTGGCCAAGGCAAAAGCCCCGGACGATGCGCCCGGGGCCTTTGGTGTGATGTCCCAATGAACAGGCATTGCTGCGTCTAGGCGCTGCCGGGTTTCGCGGCTTCCGGGATCAGCGGGTCACGCTCGCCAACCCGCTGCTTGTCCCAGTCCTCGCGCTTGGGCAGCTGCTCGAACGTGTGCTCGGGCGGCGGCGTGGGCAGGGTCCATTCCAGCGTGTCGGCATGTTCGTTCCAGTAGTTCTTTTCGGTGATCCGTGCGCCGTAGCGCAGCGTGTAGAACACGATGCCGATGAACAGAAGGAAGGACGCAAAGCTGATGAACGCGCCGATCGAGCTGACATAGTTCCACAGCGCATAGGCTTCGGGATAGTCGATATAGCGCCGTGGCATGCCCTGACGGCCCAGGAAATGCTGCGGGAAGAAGGTGATATTCGCGCCGATGAACATCATCCAGAAATGCAGCTTGCCCGCCCATTCAGGATATTGCCGCCCTGACATCTTGCCCATCCAGTAATAAATGCCTGCAAACAGCGCGAAGGCTGCGCCAAGCGACATCACATAATGGAAATGCGCCACCACATAATAGGTGTCGTGATAGATGCGGTCGATGGGGGCCTGGGACAGCACGATCCCCGTGACCCCGCCCACAGTGAACAGGAACAGAAAGCCGAAGGCCCAGAGCATCGGCGTCTCGAAAGTGACCGAGCCTTTCCACATCGTTGCAATCCAGGAGAAGATCTTGATGCCCGTCGGCACCGCGATCACCATCGTGGCCAGCATGAAATAGGTCTGCTGCGTGACCGACATCCCCACAGTATACATATGGTGCGCCCAGACGATGAAGCCCAGAACCGCAATCGCAATCATCGCCCAGACCATCGGCAGATAGCCGAAGACCGGTTTGCGCGAGAAGGTGGCGATGATGTGGCTGATGATGCCGAAGCCCGGAATGATGATGATATAGACTTCCGGGTGTCCGAAGAACCACAGGATATGCTGATAGAGGACCGGATCCCCGCCGCCTGCCGGGTCGAAGAAGGTCGTCCCGAAATTGCGGTCGGTCAGCAGCATTGTGATCGCACCGGCCAGAACCGGCAGCGCCAGCAGGATCATCCAGGCCGTGATGAAGACTGACCATGCAAACAGCGGCACCTTGAAGAGCGTCATGCCCGGTGCGCGCATGTTCAGGAAGGTCGTGATGATATTGATCGCGCCCAGGATCGAGGATGCGCCCGAGACATGGACCGCGAAGATCGCCAGATCAAGCGAGAACCCCGCCTCGCGCGTGGAAAGCGGTGGATAGAGCACCCAGCCCACGCCCGAGCCGAGCTGCCCATTACCGCCCGGTGACAGCACCGAGGCGACGGCCAGTGCCGAACCGGCGACAAAGAGCCAGTAGGAAAGATTGTTCAGACGCGGAAACGCCATGTCCGGCGCGCCGATATGCAGCGGCATGAAGTAGTTGCCGAAACCCCCGAACAGCGCTGGAATCAGCACGAAGAACATCATCAGGATGCCATGTGCGGTGACCAGCACGTTCCAGATATGGCCGTTGGGGGTGCATTCCCCTTCCGGCGCAGGGGTCAGGCGCGCGCCTTCCATACACATGTATTCGACGCCCGGCGTCATCAGCTCCATACGCATATAGACCGAAAAGGCCACAGCGATGAAGCCGACAATCCCGGCCGTGAAGAGGTAAAGGATCCCGATATCCTTGTGGTTCGTGGACATGAACCAGCGGGTAAAGAAGGATCTCGTGTCCTCATGCCCGTGGTCATGGGTGGCTGCGTCGGCCATAGGCTACTCCAGTTCCCGGTTCCCGTTGCAGTGACTGCAACTTTTTTTCATGCGTCAGAGCATTGAGACCCTGACCCTCTTACAATGCGGGCGACGTGTATCAGACACAGACTCGTGTTCCGCAGTATACTCAGCTTTTAGAATGTGTGTTTTTGCAGGGCAATGCTCGAGTTGTCGCAGGGGCCATTTTTTTGATTCAGATCAATGTCATTTCACAAGGACTGGCCCGTGGCGGCAGCACTGCAGGGCTTTTCCGCCGATATCGCCCCGAAAACTGCGTTGAAACTGCGCATCAGGGCCAGATCGACATCTTCCATCGTGACCGGCAGGCCCAGATCGACCAGCGAGGTGACTCCGTGGTCGCGAATCCCGCAAGGCACGATGCCGGCGAAATGGTCCAGATCCGGTTCGACATTGATCGACAGCCCGTGAAAGCTGACCCAGCGACGCAGCTTGATGCCGATCGCGGCGATCTTGTCCTCGCGCGGGCTGCCATCGGGCAGGGGGGGCTTGTCGGGGCGCGTGACCCATACACCCACGCGGCCTGCGCGGCGCTCGCCCCGCACGCCGAATTCGGCCAGTGTCGCAATGACCCAGGATTCCATCTGATGCACGAAGCAGCGCAGGTCGCGCCCGCGCCGGTTCAGATCGAGCATGGCATAGACCACGCGCTGGCCGGGGCCGTGATACGTATATTGTCCGCCGCGACCTGCGTTGTAGACCGGGAAGCGCTCGGGTGCGGTCAGATCCTCCGGCTTCGCGCTGGTGCCCGCTGTGTAGAGGGGCGGGTGTTCGAGCAGCCAGATGGCCTCGGAGGCTGCGCCCCTGCTGATCGCGGCGACGCGCGCTTCCATCGCGGCCAGGGTCGCGGCATAGTCCGACAGACCGGGCAGCACATCCCATTGCGGGGCGGATATTGGTGGCATGGGCTCAGCCTTGTTTCTGGGGCAGCAAGCCTGCCGCCCGGATGGAGGGCATATGGCGGCGGCTGACCGGGATTTCCATCCCGGTGCGCATTTCCAGCCGCGCGCCGTCACCGCGCCGCTCGGCGCTTTCAACCTGCGCCAGCGCCACCCAATGCGAGCGATGCACCTGCATCCCGCGCACCGGGGCCGTTTCGGCAATGGCATCGGCGAGCCGCATCAGCACCAGTTCGCGGCCCTTGTCGGTCACAACCTCGACATAATGATCGGTCGCTGTAAGCGCGACCAGCGCGCCGCGTTTGTCCAGCGGCAGGCGTTTGAGCAGGGCAGGCTGATCAGTGGCCCCATCAACGGCCGGTTGCGGATAGAAGACGCGCAGGCTCAGCACGGTCCATGACACGACAAAGGCCGCCAGACCGCCCGCGCCCGCAAGATGGTCGGGACCGTCCTGCGCACGGAAAAACGGCAGTGACCAGAGCCAGAGAAACACCAGCACGGCCAGTCCGAGGATGACCCCGCCGCGCAGGATCTGCAGCATAAGCGGCAAGCGGCTGCGGGCATCCAGCGGGTCCAGTATCAGCAGCGTCAGGGCGCTGCCCAGCCCATAGGTGCCGAAAACAATACCCGTCCAATAGACCAGCCGGGGCAGGGGGCTGAGCGATTCAAAGCTGCCGAACGGCCCGGACAGCCCCAGCACCAGCGCGATTCCTGCCTGCGTGGCCAGCACGAAAGGGGCACCGAGATGGGCCTGCAGTTCGCGTAGCGCGAATGACGATGGGCGGTCGGTCACGAAACCTCTCCGGTTGCTGACGAAGCTGCGCTTGCAGGCGCGGCCCCGCTTCGGTTCTGGGCTTTTAGCACATCGCATCGCAGCGGGCCAAGCCGGCCCCCTGAACAGACATGACGGAGGATATCATGACCCTCGATCCCTTGCTCACATCCGCCCCGCTGATCCAGATCCACACAGTTGCAGCCCTCTTGGCCTTCGCCCTTGGCCCTGTCGTGATCCTGCGCCGACGCCGCGACCAGTTGCATCGGCTGATGGGGTATCTCTGGATCACGGCCATGGCGGTGACCGCAGTGACCGCGCTCGGCATTTTCGAGATCCGCCTGCTCGGCCCGTTCTCGCCCATCCATGCCCTTTCGGTTCTTGTCGTGGTCATGCTGTGGCGCGGGCTGCGTGCGATCCGGGCCGGGCAGGTCGTGGAGCACGGGCGGATGATGGCCCAGCTCTATATCTGGTCGATGGGGGTGGCAGGGTTGTTCACACTGCTGCCGGGGCGGCGGATGCATCTGGTTCTGCTCGACGGAACCGGCTGGACCGGGTTCGGCGCCGCCGCCGGCCTGTTTGCATTGGGCGCGCTTGTCCTGTGGCGCGCGCAGCCGGTCCATGCGCGGCAGCATCGCGCGCATTTTCCTCTTTTCAAGGGCAGAGTGAGTCGCTAGAAGCGCGCTTACACGGCGTGCGGTCGTGGCGGAATTGGTAGACGCGCAGCGTTGAGGTCGCTGTGGGGTAACTCCCGTGGAAGTTCGAGTCTTCTCGACCGCACCATTTTCCTCTTTTCATCTCGTGACAGGATGCCCGTTGCCGTATCGTTCAGCCGACGGTAAGCCTGCATCGCAGGCAGTCTGATCGCCTGATGCAAGTTCCTTTGCAGGCATAATTCCTGCAAATTATGGTTTCTGCAGAGAAATTGAGCGTAATCTCACAGATGTGGCTCGTATTCCACTTATTGGTTGCAATGCGGGATTTGCTTGGCTTTACTACTGGCATGACAAGAGCGGATTACCGCCGAGACACGGGGAGATAAGCGTGGTCGCAGCACAAGAGCGCGACGGATTCGTCGTATTCGATGGGGTCCAGAAGAGCTATGACGGGGAAACCCTGGTGGTCAAAGACCTCAACCTCTCGGTTGCCAAGGGTGAGTTTCTGACGATGCTCGGGCCCTCCGGGTCAGGGAAGACGACCTGTCTGATGATGCTTGCGGGGTTCGAAACCGCGACGCATGGCGAGATATTGCTTGACGGCAAACCAATCAATTCGGTGCCCCCGCACAAGCGCGGCATCGGCATGGTATTCCAGAACTACGCGCTTTTTCCGCATATGACCGTGGGCGAGAATCTGGGCTTTCCGTTGGAAGTCCGGGGGCTTGGCAAATCCGAGCGCGAAAAGAAGATCATGCGCGCGCTCGACATGGTGCAGATGGGGGCTTTTGTGAGTCGCCGCCCCG
>SKRP01000242.1 GCA_007118445.1 Natronohydrobacter sp. | reverse complement strand
TCACCCATGTCGATGGTGAATCGGTGCTTGGCCTGACCCTGTCGCAGGCCGTGGACATGATGCGCGGCCCGGTCGGATCCGAGATCATCATCACGGTGGTCCGCGAGGGCAATTCCGAACCGTTCGATATCTCGATCATCCGCGACACGATCCGGCTGCAGGCGGTGCGCACCCGGATCGAGGGCGATAATATCGTGCTGCGCCTGACCACCTTCAATGAACAGACCTTCCCATCGATGCGTGATGCGCTGCGCGATTCGATCGAGGAACTGGGCGGGATCGAGCATCTGGGCGGCGTTGTGCTGGACATGCGCAACAATCCCGGCGGGTTGCTGACCCAGGCGATCCGCGTGACCGATGCGTTTCTGGAACAGGGCGAGATCGTCTCGACCCGCGGACGCGAGGACGGTTCGGGCGAGCGCTTCAATGCGCAGGCGGGGGATCTGATCGAGGGCCGCCCGCTGGTGGTTCTGATCAATAGTGGCTCGGCCTCGGCATCCGAGATTGTCGCGGGTGCCCTGCAGGACCACCGCCGCGCCATCGTCGTGGGCACGCGCAGTTTCGGCAAGGGCTCGGTCCAGACCGTCATGCCGCTGCGGGGGGACGGGGCGATCCGGCTGACCACCTCGCTTTACTATACGCCCTCCGGGCGCTCGATTCAGGCGCTGGGCGTTTCGCCCGATATCGTGGTCGAACAGCCCCGCCGGGCGGCAATCGCAGAAGATGAGGACACACCGCACGCGACACGTTTGGAAAATGACCTGCGCGGGCGGATAGAGAATCGCGACATGTCCGAGGACGAGCGCCGCCAGATGGACGAGGAGCGTCGCAAGGCAGAAGATGTGGCACAGCTGCGTGACGAGGATTACCAGCTTGCCTATGCGCTTGACATCCTGCGCGGTCTTCTGGCCCTGAACGGTCGGTGATGACGTCGGATCAGGTCGCCTCCCTGCCCTATCGCCCCTGCGTGGGTGTGATGATGATCAACCCTGCGGGGTTGATCTTTGCCGCTCAACGCATCGACAGCCCGACACCGGCCTGGCAGATGCCACAAGGCGGGATTGATCCGGGCGAAAATCCGGGGGTCGCGGCGCTGCGCGAGTTGGAAGAGGAAATCTCGGTCACTCCAGAGCTGGTAGCGCCACTATCGGAAACTTCGGATTGGTTGAGCTATGACCTGCCCCCGGACATGGTGCCGAAGATCTGGGGCGGGCGGTTTCGCGGCCAGAAGCAGCGCTGGTTCCTGATGCGCTATCTTGGGCGCGATGATCAGATCAATCTCGCGACCGCGCATCCCGAGTTTTCCGAATGGCGCTGGATCGGCGCGGATGAGATGCTTGACGCCATCGTGCCCTTCAAGCGCCAGACATACGCGCAGGTGATCGACAGCTTCCGCGACTGGCTGTCCTGATCCGCGCTTTTCACGCGCGCAGCCCTGTAAAACAGCGCCCGGCCTTGCTATATGCTTCCCTCAGACCCCTAGCCAGAGGCCAAGATGTCCACCACCGCCCCCATCACGCAGGACGTGCTGACGATCCCGCGCAAATTGCCCGAAGGGGCCAAGATCAATCTTGTGGGCCTGACGCGCGCGCAACTGGCAGACACGCTGATCGCTCATGGCACGCCCGAGAAACAGGCGAAAATGCGTGTGGGCCAGATCTGGCAATGGATCTATCACTGGGGCGTGCAGGATTTCGCCGCGATGACCAATCTGGCGAAAGCCTATCGCGCGGATATGGCCGAGCATTTCGAGATTGCACGCCCCGAGATCGTCACCCGCCAGATTTCCGACGATGGCACGCGCAAATATCTCTTGCGCATTGCCGGCGGGCATGAGGTCGAAGCCGTCTATATCCCCGAGGAAAATCGCGGCACGCTGTGCATTTCCAGCCAGGTCGGCTGCACGCTGACTTGTTCCTTCTGCCATACCGGCACGCAAAAACTGGTGCGCAACCTGACCGCCGCCGAAATCGTGGGGCAGGTGCTGGTCGCGCGCGATGATCTCGGCGAATGGCCCCAGCCCGGCGCGCCCAAGGATGAAACCCGCCTTGTCAGCAATGTCGTGCTGATGGGGATGGGCGAGCCGCTCTATAATTTCGACAATGTGCGCGACGCGATGAAAGTCGTGATGGATGGCGAGGGGCTGTCGATCTCGCGCCGCCGCATCACGCTCTCGACCTCGGGCGTGGTCCCCGAAATCGCGCGCACCGCCGAAGAGATCGGTTGCATGCTGGCCATCAGCTTCCACGCGACGACCGACGAGGTGCGCGACCAATTGGTGCCGATCAACAAACGCTGGAACATCAAGACGCTGCTGGACGCGCTGCGCGAGTATCCGCGCCTGTCCAACAGCGAACGCATCACCTTTGAATATGTCATGCTCAGGGGCGTGAATGACAGCGACGCGGATGCGCGCCGTCTGGTCAAACTGATCGCGGGCATCCCGGCCAAGATCAACCTGATCCCCTTCAACGAATGGCCCGGCGCGCCCTATCAGCGCTCCGACTGGGCGCGGATCGAGGCTTTTGCCGATATCGTCCACAAGGCAGGCTATGCCTCGCCGATCCGCACACCGCGCGGCGAAGATATCATGGCGGCTTGCGGGCAGCTCAAATCCGCGACCGAGCGCGGGCGGAAATCGGCGGCGCAGATCGCGCTGGAAACCGGGGGCTGAGACTGTGCCACTGGTGCTCCTGATCGTTGTCGGTGCCTTGGCAGGAGTTGTCGCCACACGCCTGATGCGCATGAACACGGACCTGCCCACGGCAATGGTGATCGGCGTGCTGGGCGCAGTCATCGGCGGGCTGGGGTTTCGTTTCCTGATGACCTCGGCAGGCTGGATCGGTGCCTTCGTGATTTCCCTTCTGGGGGCCCTGGCGCTGCTCTGGGTCTGGCAGAAATATCAGGGGCGGCGGTGAGTAAGGTGCGTGCTTGAGCACGCACCCTACGCCAGCCCCCTCACTCCCCCGGCCGTTTGAGGCTGAACACCTCGTCCACCACTGCATAATCGCGATAGCCACAGCGCGCGAGCGGGCGGAAGCGGGTAATGTCGAACATCCCCCCGATCAGACAATCCGCGCGCAGATGCACGCCGACCACTTCGCCCAGCACCAGATAATTCGCCGACCCCTCCAGCGACACGATCTGCGTCATCCGGCATTCCAGCGCCGCAGGTGCCCCGGCCACGCGCGAGGCCGCAATCATCCGGCAGTTTTCGCGCGCGATCCCGGCATGGTCGAACTCATCCACCTCGCGCGGCCAGGGGCCCGATGTGGCATTCATGGCATCCCGCGCGGCAAATTCGACGATATTGACGCAGAACACGCCTGTGTCGCGGATATTGGCCACGGAATCCTTGGTGCCCTCGCGATCCGGCTTGGCGCTGGTCGAGGCAAACATCACCTGCGGCGGCACATAGGCCACAGCATTGAAAAATGAATAGGGCGCAAGATTGTCCTGCCCATCGGCCCCGCGCGTCGAAATCCAGCCAATCGGGCGCGGGGTCACGATGGCGTTGAACGGGTTATGCGGCAGGCCGTGGCCGTGGCGCGGTTCATAGAACATGGCAGCTCTCCGATCTGTTTGCGCGCACCCTAGCGCCATGTTAGGGGCGCTGCCAGCCGGTCTTGGCGGGGACAGTCGATGCAGTTGATGGAAGAAACCGCCGCAGACTGGTGGGAGGTCGAGGCGCTCTATGACCTGTGTTTCGCGCCGGGACGCGAGGCGCTGTCCTCCTACCGGCTGCGCGACGATGTGGCCCCTGTTGCCCCGCTCTGTCTGCTGCTGCGCGACCGCGACGGTGTTGCGGCTGCGATCCGCTTCTGGCCTGTGCGCGTGGGCAGCGCCGAAACGCTGCTGCTTGGCCCCATCGCCGTGCACCCGACCCATCAGGGCGAGGGCTTGGGCGGCTGGCTGATGCGCGAAAGCCTGAACCGCGCGGCGGGCCTTGGCTGGTCGCGGGTCCTGCTGGTGGGGGATGCGCCCTATTACAGCCGCTTCGGCTTTGAACAGCGCGGCGACATCCACATGCCCCCGCCCACCAACCCGGCCCGCGTGCTCGGGCTGGCGCTTGTTCCCGGTGCGTGGGACGGGATCGCGGGCGAGGTCACGAAATTCAGTGAAAAATCGGAAAAGTGACAGTCGTATTTCTGCAATCGGTCAATCGACCAGAGTGCCGATATAATCCAGAAGCGCGGGCCGTGCGCTTTCCAGCCCACGCGCCTGAACACGCGCGATCAGTTCTGACACTTCATTCAGGTTTGCACGCCTTATCAGCGACTTGACAGGCCCAATTGACGCGGGTCGCATCGATAATGCGGGGAAACCAATCGCCGCCAGAGCGAGCGCGTCGGTCGGTCGACCGGCATCCTCGCCGCAAAAGGACAGGGCGGTCTCGGACTCATGGCACCGATCCACCACAACCTGCAGGAATGTCAGAAAACTGACATTCAGCGTGTCATAGCGCCGCCGCACCAGCTCGTTTTCGCGATCGGCCGCGAAAAAGAACTGCTTCAGATCATTGCCACCGATCGAGATAAAATCCACTTCCCGGAAAAACGCTTGCGGCGCATAGGCGAGCGAGGGCGTCTCCAGCATCGCGCCCACTTTCAGGGACGCAGGCAGCTTGTGCCCCTGCCGGTCCTCGCGTTCGACCTCGCGCATCAGGATGTCGCGCGCGCGGGTGAATTCGCTGCCCGTTGCCACCAGCGGGAACATGACCGAGAGCGGACGCCCCTGCGCCGCCCGGATCAGCGCCTGCAGCTGCATCCGCAATACGCCCTGCTTGTCGAGTCCGACCCGCAGCGCGCGCCAGCCCATCGCCGGGTTCGGCTCATCGGGGCGCTTCATATAGGGCATGACCTTGTCGGAGCCGATATCGAGCGTGCGGAAATGCACTGGCTTGCCGCCCGCTGCATCCAGCACACGCGCATAATTCGCGACCAGTTCCGCTCGCTTGGGCATCTTTTCGCGCGCCAGAAACTGCAATTCAGTGCGAAACAGGCCGACAGCCTCGGCCCCCGATGTCGGCAGCGAGGGCAGATCCGCCATCAGCCCGGCATTCATCTTCAGCCGGATCCGCGTGCCGCAGCGCGCCTGCGCAGGCTTGTCGCGCAGCACCGCATAGCGTTCCTGCGCCTTGGCCTGCATCGCCATCTTGTCGCGAAACGCCGCTGTCACAGTGTCATCGGGCCGCAGATGCACCTGGCCTTCAGTGCCATCGACCAGAATGTGATCGCCGGTCAGCGCCTCGGTGGTGATGCGCGGCACATTGATCACCAGCGGGATGGCCAGCGCACGCGCGACGATGGTCGCGTGAGAGCCGACCGCCCCCTCTTCCAGCACCACCCCGCGCAGGCGGCGGCCATATTCCAGCAATTCGCCCGGCCCGATATTGCGCGCAACCAGAATGGGACGGTCCGGCATCTCGGACCCGGTTTCACTGCCCTGCCCGGTCAGGATCCGCAACAGCCGGTTGGACAGGTCATCGAGATCGTGCAACCGGTCGCGCAGATAGGCATCCGGCACAGTTTCCAGCCGCGCACGCGCCGCGGATTGCTCTTTCTCGACGGCCGCTTCCGCTGACAGGCCCAGGCGGATATCCTCTTCCATCCGCTTCATCCAGCCGCGCGAATGGGCGAACATGCGATAGGTCTGCAGGATTTCCTGATGCTCCTTGTCGCGCGACCCGGCCCTGGCCAGCAACTGGTCAATCGAGACTTTCAGCTGCTCGACCGCATCCTCCAGCCGCTTCAGCTCGGCCTTGCTGTCATCATTGACCAGATTGGTGATCACGACACGCGGCTCGTGCAGCCAGACATGGCCCTCGGCCTCGCCTTCCTGTGCCGTCACGCCGCGCAGCAGGATCGGGTTCTTGTGCGTGGCCGCGAAACTGGTGCTCTCACCCACGAAAATGCCCAGTTCGGTCATTTCCGCGATGACCATCGCCACCACTTCCAGCCCGTAAATCTCGTCATCCGAATACTGGCGGGCGTCTTTGGCCTGCACCACCAGCACGCCCAACCGTTCCCCCAGCCGCTGGATCGGCACGCCCAGAAACGAGGTGAACACCTCCTCGCCGGTTTCGGGCATGAAGCGAAAGCCGCGTTCGGCGGGGGCGTTGGCGGTGTTGATGGGCCGGGTGCTGCGCGCCACGCGCCCGACCAGCCCTTCGCCCAGCTTCAGCCGGGTCTTGTGCACCGCGTCCGCGTTCAGCCCTTCGGTGGCGCACAGCTCCAGGGTGTCAGGGTCGCGAAACAGATAGATCGAGCACACCTGTGTCGCCATCGAATCGGCGATGATATGCGTGATGCGGTCAAGCCGTTCCTGCCCGGCGCCCGCTTCGGCCAGCGTATCGCGCAGGCGTCTGAGCAGCCTGCGGCTGTCGGATTCGCTGCGATAGGGCATGGCCCCCCCGGTTCCCTGCGCGGCGGTTCAGCCCGCCTTGTCCAGTGCGAAGGCATCATGGAGCGCCTGCACCGCCAGTTCCATATATTTCCGGTCGATCAGCACGGAAATCTTGATCTCCGAGGTTGCAATGACCTTGATGTTCACCCCGTGCTCGGCAAGTGCCGCGAACATGCGCGACGCCACGCCGGCGTGGCTGCGCATCCCGATCCCGACCACCGACACCTTGGCGACCTCGGTATCGATCTCGAGCGTTTCATAACCGATATCGCCACGCGCGCGCGCGGCGGCAAGGGCGCGTTCGGCGCGCGCGACCTGATCGGTGGGGCACGAAAAGGTCATGTCGGTGACCGCGCGCGGCGCGCCGCCGTCCACCGGCGCAGCCTCCGAAATGTTCTGGACGATCATGTCCACATTCACCCCCGCCTCGGCCAGCGGGCCGAAGATGGCGGCGGCGATGCCGGGGCGGTCCTCGACCGTGACCAGCGTCAGCTTGGCTTCCTCGCGGCTGTGCGCCACGCCCGAGACGACATTCGATTCCATGATCGCTTCCTCATCGCAAACCAGCGTGCCGGATGTGTCGTCGGTGTCCTCGAACGACGACAGCACGCGCAGGGGCACCTTGTAGCGCATCGCCAGCTCCACCGAGCGCGTCTGCAACACCTTCGCGCCGAGGCTGGCGAGTTCCAGCATCTCCTCGAAGCTGATGCGCGCGAGCTTGCGCGCCT
>SKRP01000150.1 GCA_007118445.1 Natronohydrobacter sp. | reverse complement strand
TGCGTTGCGCGGGGTCGATCTGTCGCTGGCCGAAGGCGAAATGGTGGTCCTCCTGGGGGCTTCTGGCTCGGGCAAATCGACGCTGGTGAATATCCTGGGCGGGCTCGATCTGCCGACATCAGGGCAGGTCTGGTTTCGCGCGCGCGAACTGACCCGCGCCAGTGATCGCCAGCTGACCGCATTCCGCCGCGACCATGTGGGCTTCGTGTTCCAGTTCTACAACCTTGTTCCCAGCCTGACCGCGCGGGAAAATGTCCAGCTGGTCACCGAAATCGCGCGCGACCCGATGACCCCCGAGGAAGCGCTCGACCGGGTGGGGCTGGCGCATCGGCTGGACCATTTCCCGGCCGAGCTGTCAGGCGGTGAACAACAGCGCGTGGCGATTGCGCGCGCCATTGCCAAACGCCCCGATGTGCTGCTCTGTGACGAACCGACCGGCGCGCTCGACAGCAAGACCGGGGTGCAGGTTCTCGAAGCGCTGCATCAGGTCAACCACGATCTGGGCACGGCCACAGTGCTGATCACCCATAATGCCATGATCCAGCGCATCGCCCATCGCGTCGTGGTGCTGGCCGATGGCCGTGTGACCCGCGATGAGGTGAATGCCGCGCGCATCCTGCCGGCCGAGGTCAGCTGGTGAGGGCGCTCAACCGCAAACTCCTGCGCGACCTGCGCCGGATCTGGGCGCAGACGCTGGCCATCGCGCTGGTGCTGGGCTGCGGCATCATGGTTCTGGTCGGCGCGCAGGCCACGCAGGCCACATTGATCCAGACCCAGGCGGCCTGGTATGAGCGCCATCGCTTCGCCGATGTCTTTGCTGCGGCCGCGCGCGCGCCTGCGGCTGTGGTTCAGGCGGCAGCCGAGATACCGGGGGTCGCGCAGGCCGAAGGTCGGATCGGATTTCAGGCCGTGCTGGATATCGACGGGATGACCGAGCCTGCAAGCGCGCGGGTCCTGTCGCTGCCGGCTGCCGGGCCCGAGCTGAACCTGCCGCTGGTCCGGCGAGGCAGGCTGCCTGACCCAGAACGCCCCGACGAGGTGGCGCTGGCCGAACCTTTCGCCGAAGCGCATGGCCTGTTTCCCGGCGCGCAGTTCCGGGGCGTTCTGAACGGCCAGCTGCGCGAACTGACCGTGACCGGCTGGGTGCTCAGCCCCGAATTCATCTATACCATGGCCCCCGGCGCGATGATGCCCGATGACCGGCGTTTCGGGCTGATCTGGATGAGCGCGCGCGCGGCTGCAGCGGCGATGGATATGGAGGGCGCTGTCAATGAAATCGCCCTGCGCCTGACCCGCGATGCGGATGAGCGCGCGGTGATCGCCGCGCTCGACCGCTTGCTCGACCCTTATGGTGGCACCGGCGCGCATGGGCGCGACCGGCAGATGTCGCATGCCTTTCTCGATGGCGAATTGCAGCAACTGGGCGCGATGGCCGCCTATATCCCGCCGATTTTCCTGATCGTGGCGGCGTTTCTGGTCAATATGGTGCTGGGGCGGCTGATCGCGATGGAGCGCGCCCAGATCGGGCTTCTGAAGGCGCTGGGCTATGGGCGGGCCGAGATTGCCGGGCATTACCTGACGCTGGCCTTGCTGATCGGGGTCATCGGGGTCGTGGCGGGCTGGGTCTTTGGCTGGTGGATCGCCGATGCGATGATCCGGCTTTACGGCGATTTCTTCCGCTTCCCCTTCATCCTGCGCGACTGGGGCAGCGCGGCGCTGGTGATCTCGGCCCTGCTGGGCATGGCCACGGTCCTGCTGGGCGGGCTGCGCGCGGTCTGGTCGGCGTTGAAACTGCCCCCGGCAGAGGCGATGCAGCCCCCGGCCCCGCCGGTCTTTGCGCGCGGATGGGCCGACCGGCTGCTCGCAGCGATCCGCCTGCGGCAGACCACGATGATGATCCTGCGCTCGATCCTGCGCTGGCCGGGCCGCGCGGCGATCACGCTGTTCGGGGTCTCTGCCTCGGTGGGCGTATTGGTGATGAGCTATTTCCTGTTTGATGCGGTCGAGCGGCTGGGCGACAGCGTGTTCCAGCAATCCAACCGCCAGCAGGTCACGCTGATGCTGCGCCAAGCCCAGACCGAAGCCGCAATCCATGACGCGCTGCATCTGCCCGGCGTGCTGGCGGCAGAAGGGGCCTATGTCCTGCCAGTGCGCGCGGTGAACGGGCATCGCGACCGGCTGACCGCGCTGCAGGGGCATTTCCCCGATGCTGAACTCGCCCGTCTGGTCGATGATTCAGGGCGCGTGATCGCGCTTCCGGCTGACGGGGTGATCCTGCCCGAAATGCTGGCCCGTGCGCTGCGGATCGAGGCAGGCGACAGCCTGCGGCTGGAAATGCTCGCAGCACCGCGCGCTGTGTTGCAACTGCCTGTGACCGAGGTGATCGCGCAGGGGATGGGGCAGGAGGTCCATATCTCTGCGGGCGCGCTTTTTACCGCGATGGACAGCGCGCCGCAGGTCAACCTGATCCATCTGGCCGTGCAATCCGACCAGATGGCGGCACTGAACGCGGTCATCAAGGAAACCCCGGCAGTTGCAGGTCTGACCGACTGGGCAGAAGTCCGGCACCAGTTCGATGCGACCCTGAGCGAGAACCTGTTGACGATGGTGGGCATTTACACGCTGATCGGGGTGCTGATCGCCATCGGCGTGGTCTATAACGCCGCCCGGATCCAGCTGGCCGAACGCAGTTACGAGCTTGCCAGCCTGCGCGTTCTGGGCTTCAGCCGGGCCGAGGTGGGCTATGTGCTGGTGGGCGAGATGATGCTGCTGACGGCGCTGGCCATCCCGCTGGGCTGGCTGGCAGGCTACGGTCTGGCGCAGGGGCTGGTGGGGGCGATGTCCACGGATATGTTCCAGATCCCCTTCCATATCACCCGCCGGACCTTTGCGCTGGCCGCGCTGGCCGTGTTTCTGGCAGCACTTGGTGCAGTTCTGATGGTACGGCGGCGGCTGGATCATGTCGATCTCGCCTCGGCGCTCAAGGCACGGGAATAGGAGTCGGCGATGCTGCGCAAACTGACATGGGGCATTCTGGCGGCGGGTCTGGTCGCGGCACTGGTCTGGGCGCTCTGGCCGCAGCCGCAGCCAGTCGATCTGGCCGCAGTGACACGCGGCCCGATGCAGGGCACGATTGTTGCGCAGGGGGTGACACGGGTGCGCGCGCCCACGACGCTTGCCGCCCCGATCACTGGCAATGTCACCCGCTCGCCGGTCGAGATCGGCGACCAGGTCACCGCCGGCGAGACTGTGGTCGCGATCATCCAGCCTGCCAATCCCGCGCTGATGGATGCCCGCGCCCGCGCCCAGGCCGAAGCTGCTGTGGTCGAGGCGCAGGCCGCTGTTGCGCTGGCCGAAAGCAATCTCGCGCAGGCCGAAAGCGCCCTCGCCCATGCCAGCGCCCAGCTTGAGCGCGGGCGGGCGCTGGCCGCGCGCGGCACCATCCCGCACCGGGTGCTCGAGGATCTCGAGGCCGCGCATCGCTCTGCCGAACAGGCGCTGAATGCCGCCCGGTCGCAGCGCGATCTGAATCTGGCCGCGCTGGCGCGGGTGCAGGCCCAGCTGATGGGCCCGGAACTCGATTTCGACCCGGACGCCGCGCCGGGTGAGTGCTGCATGCGCATTCTTGCACCGCAAAGCGGGGTGGTGCTGGCGGTGACGGATCGCAGTGCCCGGCTGGTGCAGGCTGGCGCAGCCCTGCTGACCATCGGTGATCTGGACGATATGGAAATCGAGCTCGATCTGCTGTCCACCGATGCGGTCCGGGTGCCGCCCGCGGCCCGCGCGGTCATCGAGCGCTGGGGCGGTGACGACACGCTGGAAGCGCAGCTGCGGCGGATCGAGCCTGCCGCCTTCACCCGTGTCTCGGCGCTGGGCATCGAGGAACAGCGCGTGCGGCTGCGTCTGGACCTGCTGACCCCGCCAGAGGCGCGGCGCGGGCTGGGGGACGGGTTTCGCGTGACTGTCCGGCTGATCGAATGGGAGGCTGAAGGGCTGCTGCAGGTGCCGCAGGCCGCTTTGTTCCGGCACGCCGAAGGCTGGGCGGTGTTCGTGGATGATGGCGGGACAGCGCGGCTGCGGCAAGTGCAGATCGGACGGCAGGCAGGCGCGCAGGCCGAGGTCATCGAAGGGCTGACAGAAGGCGATGATGTGGTGCTCTATCCCGGAAATGCGCTCGCGGATGGGGTGTCGATCACCGCACGCGCAGGCTAGATCATATCGCGTTCATTCGCATTCACGCCATGCGCTCTGGCCTGTTGTTTTCGCATGTCGAAAAGCTCGGAACCGGTAACCACTTCCGGGCGACATGGTCTAAATCTGCGCGCCCGGTCGCGGATCGCGGGTCGGGGCATCTGTCCTGACCGGGCCATGATGGGACGCGCGCAGCACCAGCGGGCATTCCATCCGCTCCTGCGCCGGAGGATCCTCTGCCTTTCCCTGAAGCAACAGGCTGGTAGCCCATTGGCCCATTTCGCGATGCGGCAACACCACTGTGGACAGGGCCGGTGACAGATGCTGCGCGATTTCCTGATCATCATATCCCATCACGGCAATCGTGTCTCCGGGACGCTCGCCGAGTTCCTTGAGCGCTTCATAACACCCGACCGCCATCAGGTCATTGGCGCAGAAAATCGCATCGGGACGCGGCCCGGAGCGCATCAGCGACAGCGTCGC
Source organism: Natronohydrobacter sp. (assembly GCA_007118445.1). GTDB lineage: Bacteria > Pseudomonadota > Alphaproteobacteria > Rhodobacterales > Rhodobacteraceae > Roseinatronobacter. The sequence continues at coordinate 17,105 of SKRP01000150.1, read as the reverse complement.
GGCCCGCCCGCCGCTGGGCAGGAAATTTCCCTCGCGCATCAGCGCAGGATCGATCACCAGCCCGGCGGCGCGCATCGCGCGCGCGAAACCCTCCTGCCGCTGGCCTGACGCATCCATCCAGGATTCGCCTGCGATGAAGGCGATCTTGCGATGCCCCTGCTCCAGCAGCGCCCATGTCGCCGTCTCGCCCCCGCGACGCTCGGCCGGGACGACCGAGGCATAGCGCCCTGTCCCGTCATAGCAGTTCAGCAGGACCGCCCGGTGGCGACCAAGCATGTCCGGCGGTGTGGCCCGGCGTGTCAGGATAGATCCGTAAATGACACCGTCCACCCCCTCGGCCGCCCATTTGCGCAAGGCTTCGGCCTCGTATTCCGGGTCGCCCCCGGTCATGACGATTTCCACAAGCGCATCATGCTTGCGCGCTTCCTCCTGCGCGCCGTCGATGGATATGGCCGCAAAGGGGCTGGTCGCGATCTCGTCCAGCATGAAACCGATCACGCGCTTGCGCAGCGCGCTCGGGGGCCGCCCTGCCCCGCGTGGCCGATAGCCCAGTTCGGCCACCGCCTCGAACACCCGCCGCCGGGTTTCGGCCCCGATGCGCATATCCTCCATCCCGTTCAGGACGAAAGACACGGTCGATTGCGATACGCCCGCGCGGGCGGCGACGTCCTTCATGGTGACGCGAGGGGACGGGGGAATCTTGGAACCGGCCATAACGGCATAATACAGCTTGACGTTTGGTAATAAAGTTTGCTAATTATTTTTAGCATACTGAATTGGCGATGTGTGCGGCAATCCGCACGCTCTGGGAGGAGACGCCAGATGCCCCGACACCAAGGCGCACGCCTTGCGCTGAGCCAGCGCCAGGCTGCGATCATCCTGCTTTTGCCCTTTCTCGCGGTCTATGCCGTGTTTCTGGTCTACCCTTTCTTCAAGGGGGTCTGGATCAGCCTGCATGACTGGAACCTGATGGCGGTCGCCTTCAACCCTGATGCCAAGTCCTATGTCGGCCTGCGCAATTACGAGCGCGTGATGTGGGGTCAGAACATCACCTGGGCGGCATGGGCCAGCCCCGGCTTTCAGATCATCGGGGTGCTCGGGATGCTGGCCAGCGCATTCCTGTATCGCACCGGGCGCGCGGGCAAGGTCACGGCGCTGGCCATGGGAATTGCCGCCCTGCTGCTGTTCGTGCTGCCCGGATTTCATCCTGGCGAGGGCGGGCGCTGGTTTGATCGCCGCTTCTGGCCCACGGTCGGCAACACGATCCTGTTTGTGGGCCTGGCCGTGCCGGGGGTGACCATCACCGCCATGTTGCTGGCCGCTGCCCTTGACGGCGAGACCCGCGCGAAAGCCGTGCTGCGCACGCTGTTCTTTCTCAGCCAGGTGCTGTCGGTCACAGTGGTCACCCTGATCTGGCAGATCATGTTCTCGCCGCGTCAGGGGCTTATCGCCAATCTGACCGAGTTGTTCGGTGGCTCGCCCATTGTCTGGCTGACCGCCGAAGGCTTTGCCATGGCCGCTATCGTGATTGCCACCATCTGGTGGTCGCTGGGGATTGCCATGATCCTGTTTCTGGCGGGGATTCAGGATATCTCGAAAGACCTTTATGAGGCCGGCGCGCTGGACAATGCCACCGGGGCCAAGGCGTTCTGGTATATCACCCTGCCCAATCTGAAACGCACCATCACGCTGGTCGTGGTGCTGCAGATCATCCTGCATTTCCAGGTCTTCGGGCAGTCGCATCTGATGACGGGTGGCGGGCCCAACGACACGACGCAGGTGCTGGTGCGATATATCTACCAGACGGCGTTTCGCGACAGCGAGTTGGGGCGCGCCTCGGCCATGGCAGTGTTTCTCTTCGTGATCATGGGCGGGTTTTCGATCCTGCAATTCGTTCTCGGACGGGAGAAAGACGAATGAACCGCTCCTATTACTGGCTGATCCTCGGGCTTTCGATCCCTGCTTTCGTCTGGCTGGTCCCGACAATCTGGATGGTGTCGCTGTCGTTCCAGCCCAATGAGCTGCTGGCACGCACCACGTCGAGCACGGCGCTGGGGCTGATCCCGATCCCCTTCACGCCGGAAAACTACATTGCACTGTTCCGCTTCGGGCAGGTGCCGATGTGGTTCCTGAATTCGTTGATCGTCTCGGTCGGAATGACGCTGGCCGTGCTCGCGGTCTCGACCACAGCAGGCTATGCGCTGGCGCGGCTGGATTTTCCCTTCAAGACCCCGGTCATCATCATCTGCCTGATGGGGCTGATGGTGCCCGAGCAGGCCGTGTTCATCCCGCTCTATACCATGTTCGCCGATTGGGGCTGGCATAACAGCCATCACGCGCTGATCCTGCCGCGCGTGGCCGTGCCCATCGGGGTGTTCCTGATGATGCAGTTCTTCAAGGCCATCCCCAAGGATATCGAGGAAGCCGCGCGCATCGACGGCGTGGGCTGGTTGCAGATCTTCTGGTATGTGATGCTGCCGCTCGCGCGCCCGGCCATGATGACGCTGGCGATCCTGACCTTCCTCTATGCCTGGAATGACTATCTCTGGCCGCTCGTTTCGGCGCAGCAGCGCGAATATTTCACGATCACGCTGGGCCTTGCCTCGATCCAGTCGAATTTCGCGCAGGCCGAAGGGCTGGGCCGGGTCATGGCTTCGGGCGTCATCGCCTCGCTGCCGGTTGTCGTGCTGTTCCTGATCTTCCAGCGCTATGTCGTGCGCGCCATGACGGCAGGCGGCACCAAGGGCTGAGACTTCTGCTAACATCCAAGGGAGGTAAACGGATGAAACATATCGTCTTTGGCGCCACGGCGCTGACAATTCTGGCCACAAGCGCTGTGGCGCAGCAGGTCACTCTGGGCCGCTTCTTCGGCGATTGCGAGGGTGCTGGCACCGACACCTCGGTCTCGGTCGGCGAGGCCTGCATCATCCAGTCGATCATCAACGCAGCGGATGCCGAACTGGAGGGTATCTCGGTGAACACGCTGCCCACGGATTGGGGCAATTACTATGACCAGATCGTGGCGGCCTATGCGGGCGGCACGCCGCCCAATGTGCATGTGATGCACCGCCACCGGGTGCCGGAATTCGCCAGTATCGGCGCGCTGGCCGATCTGACCGACGATCTGGCGGGCGCGGGCATCGACACGTCCGACTGGGAGCCCGCCGCGCTTGAGGCCGTGACCTATAACGACCGCATCCTTGGCGTGCCGATGGATTTCCACGCCAATCTCTGGCATGTCAACATGGATCTGATGGAAGCGGCCGGGCTGGTCGAGGATGGCGCGCCTGTGTTGCCCTCCTCGCCCGAAGAGATGATGGACCATGCCCGCGCGGTACAAGAGGCGACCGGGCAGGATTACCTTGCCGCCGATTTCGCGCAATTCCCCATCGGGGTGCGTGTGGCGCTGGCGCTGATCTGGCAGCAGGGCGCGAATATCTTTGACGGCGACACGGCCACGATCGACACTCCCGAGGCACGCAACGCGATCGCCGCGCTGACACAGCTTTTCGACGCGGGGTTTGCCAACCCGCAACTGAACTACGCCGACAGCCAGCAGGCTTTCCTGAATGGCGAGGCGGCGGTGCTGGTCAACGGCACATGGGTCGTGGATTTCTACGCCGCCGAAGCCGCGAAGGATGACGAAGGGCTGAACCGCTACCTTGTTGCTGATTTCCCGACATTGTTTGATGAAGGCGCGACCTGGGCCGACAGCCATATATGGGCCATCCCCTCGCCGCTGAAGGCAAATGACCCGGAAAGATATGACGCAGCGCTTCAGGTTCTGGCCTTCATCAATGACCATAATATCGACTGGGCGCGCACTGGGCATATGGCCGTGCGGAGATCGGTTCTGGAAAGCGCGGACTATGCTGCCCTGCCCCATCGCGCGGAGTATACGGGCACAGCCGATATCGCCCGCGACACCCCGCCATCGCGTCGCTACGGCGCGATTCAGGATGTGCTGAACCGCGAATTGCAGGCGATCTGGCTGACCGGCAAATCGGTCGATGCCGCGCTCGCCGATGCACAGGTGGATGTGCAGGACCTGCTCGACCGCTGATCACAGCAACCCCGGCCCGCGCAACCCTGCGCGGGCCGGCATTTCCCACGCCTGCAGCCCGGACAAGACGACCATGACCCTCACCCCCCGCCCCCGATGGACCGAGGATCAGGCCAATGCCTGGTGGCAGGTCCAGCACTGGCCGGCAGGATGCAACTTCCTGCCCTCCAGCGCCGTGAATTTCCTCGAGATGTGGCGGGACGAAAGCTTCGACCGCGCGACAATCGCGCGCGAATTGTGCTGGGCTGCCGATATAGGCATGAATGCGATCCGGACCAATCTGCATTACCTGGTCTGGAAACATGACCGCGACGGGCTGCAGGCACGGTTCGAATGGTTTCTCGGCGCGGCCTCGGAGCATGGTCTGTCCGTCATGCCCGTCCTGTTCGATGATTGCGGCTTTGGCGGGGCCGAGCCGGTCTGGGGCGCGCAGCCCGACCCGGTGCCGGGCGTGCATAACAGCCGCGCCGTTGCTTCGCCGGGGCGCGCAGCCGTCATGGACCGCGACCAGTGGCCCGAATTCCGCGCCTATCTGCAGGATATCCTGCGCGCGCATGCCGATGACCCGCGCATTCTGGCATGGGATCTTTACAACGAGCCCGGCAACCGAATGATCTTTGCCGCGCATGGCGGCTATCGGGAATATGACCCGGCGCTTGCGGCGCATAGCAAGGCGCTGATGGAACATTGCTTTGCCTGGGCGCGCGAAATCGCCCTGTCCCAACCCCTGACCGTCGCGGCATGGCGCACGCCAAAACTGGGCCATGATGCCCCGGCCTTTGACGATCCCGTCGACCGTCAGGCGCTCGCGCTGTCGGATATCATCAGCTTTCATGCCTATTGTGACCTCGCCCATGCGCAGCGATATCTTGCCCAGCTGCGCGCGCATCGCCGCCCGGTTCTGATCACCGAATGGATGGCGCGCACAATCGACAGCTGCATCGCCGATCAACTGCCACTCTATCATGCGCATAAGGTGGGGGCGTTCAACTGGGGGCTGGTGCAGGGGCGCAGCCAGACTGACCAGCCCTGGCCACTCGAGTTGCAGGCCGTGCATGGCCATGTTGAGGTGCCGGACCGCTGGTTTCACGATCTGCTCTGGCCTGACGGGCGCGCCTATGATGCAGCAGAAATCGACGTCATTGCCAGACTGACCGGGCGTTGCCCGCAATCAGAGTTGAAAAGGGGATAAACCATGTCGGGTGTCACGCTTTCAAATGTCATCAAGCGATATGGCGATGTGCAGGTGATCCACGGGATCGATCTCGAGATCGAAAACGGGGAGTTCTGCGTCTTCGTCGGGCCGTCGGGCTGTGGCAAATCCACCCTGATGCGCATGGTCGCGGGGCTTGAGGAAACCTCGGGCGGCCAGATCCATATCGGTGCGCGCGATGTCACCCGGCTGGACCCGTCGCAGCGCGGGGTGGCGATGGTGTTTCAGACCTATGCGCTTTATCCGCATATGACGGTCGCCGAAAACATGGGTTTCGGGCTGAAGATGAACGGCACCCCGAAACCCGAGATTGCCACGAAAGTCGCCGAGGCCGCGCGTATCCTGAAGCTGGAGCCCTTGCTCGAGCGCAAGCCCAAGGCGCTGTCGGGCGGCCAGCGCCAGCGCGTCGCGATCGGGCGGACCATCGTGCGCGGCCCCGAGGTGTTCCTGTTCGATGAACCACTGTCGAATCTCGATGCGGAACTGCGCGTGGATATGCGTGTCGAGATCGCTGCGCTGCACAAGCAGATCGGCGCGACCATGATCTATGTCACCCATGATCAGGTCGAGGCCATGACGCTGGCCGACAAGATCGTGGTGCTGCGCGCGGGCCGGATCGAGCAGGTGGGCGCGCCGCTCAATCTCTATCGCGATCCCGATAACCGCTTCGTGGCGGGTTTCATCGGCTCGCCTGCAATGAATTTCCTGCAAGGCGAGATCCGCGGCGGCGCGCTGTCGCTCCCGGCCTTCAAGCAGCCCCCGGCGCTTGACCTGCAGCTGCCTGCTGACGGCACAAGGGTCGAACTCGGCATCCGCCCCGAACATCTGCGGATTGACCCCGAGGGCCACGATTTCCGGCTCGAACTGATTGAAAAGCTGGGCGGCATTTCCTATGCCTATCTGAATGCATCGACCGGCGAGCGGCTGATCGTTGCCACCGATGGCGAATCCGATCTGACCGATGACATGGATGTCGGCATCAGTTTCGACCCGGCCCGCGCCTATCTGTTTGACACGGACACCGGCCTGAGGTTGCGCTGACCCGCTCAGGTCTGCATCTTGCCAGCAGCAGATAATTCAGACCCCAGCGCAGGGACATTGGCCGGACATGACAAAGACACGCAGATCGACAGCCTGGTATGGCAAGCTGGACAGGGACGGCTTCATCCACCGGTCCTGGATGAAGAATCAGGGCTTTCCGGATCATGCCTTTGACGGTCGCCCGGTGATCGGCATCTGCAACACCTGGTCCGAGCTCACACCCTGCAATTCCGGCCTGCGTGTGCTGGCCGAAGCGGTCAAGCGCGGGGTCTGGGAAGCTGGCGGGTTTCCGGTGGAATTTCCCGTGACATCCCTGGGCGAGACCCAGATGAAGCCCACCGCGATGCTGTTTCGCAACCTCTTGGCGATGGATGTCGAGGAATGCATCCGCGCCTATGGCATGGACGGGGTGGTGTTGCTCGGAGGCTGCGACAAGACCACACCCGGTCAGGTGATGGGGGCGGCTTCGGTCGATCTGCCAGGCATCGTCGTCAGCGCAGGCCCGATGCTCAATGGCAAATGGCGTGGCCGCGATATCGGATCGGGCACTGATGTCTGGAAATTCTCCGAAGCCGTGCGCGCAGGCGAGATGAGCCTGCAGGATTTCATGGCCGCCGAATCGGGCATGTCGCGTTCGGCCGGGGTGTGCATGACCATGGGGACGGCTTCGACCATGGCCTCGCTGGTCGAGGCCATGGGGCTTGCGTTGCCGACCAACGCAGCACTTCCGGCGGTCGATGCGCGCCGCACGGCGCTGGCGCATCTGACCGGGCGGCGGATCGTCGAGATGGTCGAGGAAGATCTGAAACCCTCGGATATCCTGACCCGCGCCGCGTTTGAAAACGCGATCCTTGCCAATGCTGCGGTCGGCGGGTCCACCAATGCTGTGGTGCATCTTCTGGCCATCGCAGGCCGTGTCGGGGTGGATCTGAACCTTGCCGATTTCGAGCTTGGCGGCGATGTTCCGCTTCTGGTGAATTGCATGCCCTCGGGCCAGTATCTGATGGAGGATTTCGCCTATGCCGGGGGCGTGCCAGCCGTTCTGGCGCAGCTGCGTGACTGGTTGCGGCCTGCGCGCACTGTCCTGGGCGGGGATATTTCCGCCTATGCCGAAGGGGCAGAGATTTTCAACGACGATGTGATCCGCCCGCGCGCCAACCCGGTCCGGGAGGCCGCCGGTCTACGGGTCTTGCGCGGCAATCTGGCCCCGGACGGGGCGATTGTGAAACCCTCTGCCGCCACAGAATCGCTGCTGGAACATGAAGGCCCGGCCTATGTCTTCGAAACGATCGAGCAGTTGAAGGCCGAGATCGACCGCGACGACCTGCCGGTCACCCCTGACACTGTTCTGGTGCTCAAGGGATGCGGCCCGAAAGGCTATCCCGGCATGCCCGAAGTCGGCAATATGCCGATCCCTGCCAGACTGGTCCGCGACGGGGTGCGCGACATGGTGCGGGTCTCGGATGCGCGCATGTCGGGGACGGCTTTCGGCACTGTGATCCTGCATGTCGCCCCCGAGGCGCAGGCCGGTGGCCCGCTGGCGCTGGTGCGCACAGGCGACCGTATCCGCCTCTCAGCCGCGCGCGGCGAACTGACATTGCTGGTCGATGATGCCGAACTGGAGGCGCGCCGCGCAGCCTGGTCCCCTGCCCCGCCGCATTACAGCCGGGGCTATGCGAAACTCTATGTCGATCATGTGCTGCAGGCCGATCGCGGGGCGGATCTGGATTTTCTGGTCGGCAAGGATACCCGCCCTGTGACACGAGAAAGCCATTGATGCACCTGCCAGTCGATCCTGCACACAAAGTCTGTGCATTGGCTGATACGCGGCAAGCCCGCTGCGCCAGTGCGCAGGGCCGTGCTGTGTTTTCAGTGACAGGGCGCGGGGTGCCACCCGTTACCGGCTTCGGTTGACTGCCTGATCCCTCGCCGGGGCTGTTGCGCTTCCGGGCCTGCCCGGACATGTGCTTGACGCTGAATGATCTGCAGCCGCTGGGCATGATGACAGCGCCTTGCATCAGGCCCGGCAGGTCCGATGCGCGAAGGCCCCTTGCTGCAGCGTCGCAGGTGCGCGGCCCTGACTGGGCTTGCAGTCCCTGTTCAAGCCGGGGGCCGACACCCCCCGCGACAGCATGGAGGCACAGAGCGACCACGCGCCACCGCGACCTTTCGCGCTGCGCCACAATGACCCGGTGCTGTATTTCGTGCAGCGTCTGCGCGATGAGGCGCATCGCTTTGCCATCGGCACGCATCGGGCCAAACGGGCGAAGGCGGTGAGTGCCTCGCCGCTCGATGACATTCCCGGTGTGGGGCCGGGGCGCAAGCGCGCGCTGCTGGCGCATTTCGGCTCGGCCAAGGCGGTGGCGCGCGCGGGGCTGACCGATCTGCAGGCGGTGGACGGGATTTCAGAAGCATTGGCGCAGGTGATCCATGACCATCTCAACGCGCGCTGAACGGATCGTGGTGCTGACCGGCGCGGGGCTGTCGGCGGAATCGGGCCTGGGCACGTTTCGCGACAAGGACGGGCTGTGGACGCGCTATGATCTGAACGATGTCGCCACGCCCGAGGGCTTCGCGCGCAACCCCGCGCTGGTGCATGAATTCTACAATGCGCGGCGGGCGAATTGTCTGGACGCGCAGCCCAACCCGGCGCATGACGCGCTTGCGCGGTTGCAGCGGGCCATGCCCGACCGGGTGACCCTGGTCACGCAGAATGTCGATGACCTGCTGGAACGCGCGGGCGCGGCTGACGTGATCCATATGCATGGGGAGTTGACCCGCGCGCTGTGTGCCGCTTGCGGGCATCGCTGGGACGCGCCGCTGGTGATGGAGGTTACGGCCCCCTGCCCCGCCTGCACGCGCGCTGCCACGCGGCCCGATATCGTGTGGTTCGGGGAAATGCCCTATCACATGGCGCGGATCGAGGCGGCCCTGAGGGACGCGGATCTGTTCGTGGCGATCGGCACATCGGGCAATGTCTATCCGGCGGCGGGGTTCGTGCAGGAGGCCGCATTCGCGGGGGCGGAAACGCTGGAGTTGACTCTGGAGCCATCGGCCACCGCGTCACTGTTCGACGCCGCGCGGTTCGGGGCGGCGAGCGTGGTTGTGCCGGAGTGGGTGGGGGAGGTGTTGGGGTGAGATGGGGGAGACGGATCGGAGCCTATCTGCGACTTTCACGCAGGCCGCAGCATGGAACGAAGCGGCGCAGGTTCAGCATCATGCCCGGCCCGCTGCCGATGGCAGGCCTCGTTCGTTGCTGTGCTGCTGCATTTCCCAAAGCTGCCGCCCGAGGGACTCTGCAGCAGAGTTCTTGTCATCATGAAAGCGGTACGTGCCATGGTTTCCGTTCAGACAGCCCCCCACAATCTTGCGCTTGCCCAATCCGACCACGCAATCAAGGCACCGTGGCGTCGCGGGGGCAGCATCGGCTTCAAAATGCAGTTAATTCGCCGGAAATTCGTTCCTTTCCACTCGGAGTCGCGCCTTTCCTCTGGAAATCAACGCTGACGCTGGCAGAGAATGCCCTTGCAGGTTCCTGAGCCCGATCTGTCTGGAAAAGACACATCTTGCAGCTGAGCGCTCATGCATCTGCGCCAAGATGGTGAATGCTGCGGTCCAGCATGTAGTCATGAGCGATACGATAGGAGGCCGCCCCCAAGGCACGGGCAGAACCACCGAAATGCCCGGTGGCCAGATGCGGCATGCGGATGCCTTGCAGATCGAGTTTCGCAATTTCGTCCTGGAGCGCGCGCAGCAGACGCTCGCATGCGGATCGCGGCAGCGCACCGTCGATCAGAATGGCATCAAAATCGATCACTGCCAAGGTAGAGATGACTGCATGTGCCAGTGCGCGGGCAGCGCGGGTCAACCAGGCATCGGCGGCCTGGCCCAGCGTCTGCCAATCCCCGGCCTCGTTATAGATCTCGTAAGGGTCAAGACCCTGCGCATGGACCATCCGCTCCAGCACTGCAAGCGAGGCATGATCGACAAGGCGCTGCCCACCGATTTGATCGGGCACCCGCAGCGGCCCGAAGCCACCGGAATTGCCGCTGCGTCCGACATGCACGGCACTATTGAGGATAATGCCGCCCCCTACCAGCGTGCCAATAAAGAAATAGGCGACGTCCTGTCCGGGCAATTCCGGACCAAAAACCAGTTCGGCGCGGCACGCGGCAGTGCCGTCATTCTCGACCGAGATATCCACGTTCAGGATTTTCTGCAGCCTGGCTACGATATCAGTATCGCGCCAGACGTCCATATCCGGTTTCGGTGCACCGAAATCATCCGTGAACTCCCAGATATCAGAGGGCATGGCCACGCCCATCGCATCGATATCGCTGCGCCGCAAATGGGCGCTGCGCAGAAGCGGGCGCAGGGCGTCGCGGAAGAACGCTGTCGTGCTGTCCGGGGTGGGGTAATGGTGGCGGCTGGTCCGACGCGCCAGAACCGAACCGGAAAAGTCGATGACCAGCAATTCATAGCTGCGTCGCCCGATCTTGAAGCCCAGATAATGCCGCGCGTCCGGGTTCAGCCGCAAGGGCGTCGAAGGCTGCCCGATGCGCCCCCGGATCGGCGCGTTGCGCAACAGCAGATTGTCCTTCTCCAGCGCCCGGCAGATCGTCGATATCGCATTGGGTGACAACCCTGTGGCGCGGGTGGCCTCGGCCTTGGTCAACTGCCCGTAATGGCGGATCAGGTGCAGGATGAGCTTTTCGTTGAAGCCGCGCACATCGACCTGATTCGACCCTTTCACCGGGCTGAGCAGCAGCTTGTCCGCACGCTCCTCGACGCGTCGGGACGCTGGATCATGTGCTTGCCGATCAACAAGATGGTCCTTGCCCTGCATTTCCTGCCTTCGCCTGCCAAACAGATTCCATATGATCGCACATATCATGATCTTAATTCATGGCGAAGAATTTATTGACAGGCTCGGAGCTTTTCTTCTACACCTTTTTCAGGGTTGGCACGGGAGGAAATCGCACCGATCCGCTCTATTACGCCGCAAGTTCGCGGCACCAGACTGACCGATCACAGGACAGGCGCGCGCCCTCACGGCGGCGCATATCAGGGAGAGACATGAAGTTTGTAACAACCGGATTGACGGCCATGGCCTTTACGGCAGCGGCCGCGAGCTCTGCGGCGGCGTCTGGCAGCGTGTGCCTGATCACCAAGGACGCGACCAATCCGTTTTTTGTGAAAATGGCCGAGGGCGCCTTTGCGCAGGCGGCTGAACTCGGTCTGGAGCTGCGCTCGTTCGCAGGTCGTTTCGACGGGGATCACGAAACGCAGGTCGCCGCAATCGAGACCTGCGTAGCCTCTGGCGTGAACGGCATTCTGCTGGCGGCCTCGGACACCAGCGCAATCGTCGATTCGGTGATGGCGGCGCGCGAAGCGGGGCTGCTGGTGATCGCGCTCGATACACCGCTCGAACCGATTGACGCGGCTGACATGACCTTTGCGACGGATAATTTCGAAGCGGGGCGTCTGATCGGGGAATGGGCGGCTGCATCGGTCGATGCGGAAAACGCACGGATCGGCATGATTAACCTCAATGTCAGCCAGCCATCAGTGGATGTGCTGCGCAATCAGGGTTTCTTTGCAGGCTTCGGCATCGATCTTGGCGACCCCAATCGCTGGGGGGATGAGGAAGATCCGCGCATCTCCGGGCAGGATGTCGGCAGCGGCAATGCCGATGGTGGGCGTCAGGCGATGGAAAACCTGCTCGCGATCGATCCCGATATCAATGTGGTCTATACAATCAACGAGCCATCTGCGGCGGGGGCGTTTGAGGCCCTGCGTGGCTTCGGTCGTGAAGAGGGTGTGACGATTGTTTCCGTTGATGGTGGCTGCCCCGGGGTCGAGGATGTGGCCGCTGGTGTGATCGGCGCGACCTCGCAGCAATACCCGCTGCGCATGGCATCGCTCGGCGTTCAGGCGGTTGCGAATTTCGTCGAAACGGGTGAATTGCCGCAGCCGACAGAGGGCAAGGATTTCTTCGACACGGGCGTTGGCCTGATCACTGACGCGCCTGTCGAGGGCATCGAGAGCCTGTCTGTCGCAGAAGGTCTCGAACTGTGCTGGGGTTGATCCGGCCTTAGATCAGACCAGACAGGGCGCATCCGGCGAAGGTCTTCGCGAACGGGTGCGCCCGCTTGATTTTTCCAATCCAGTGACAGGGGATGCGCATGTCGCAAGAGACCGGACCCGCACCGAATTCGGCTGAACAGGTGGCGTCATTCAGTGGCGGCCCTTCCGGGTTCAAGGCAAGGCTTATCACCTTGCTCTACACAATGCCCGCCATCGTTCCGCTTTTCGTGCTTCTGCTGGCTGTCGCGATCTTCGGGATCTTGCTTGGGGATCGTTTCCTGTCGCCCTTTGCACTGACACTGATCTTGCAGCAAGTGGCGATCATCGGCATCGTGGCCATGGCGCAGGCCCTTGTCATCCTGACTGCGGGAATTGACCTGTCCGTCGGCGCAGTCATGATCTTGTCGTCGGTGGTCATGGGCAAGTTCAGCGTCGATCTGGGCCTGCCGCAGGAGATCGCAATCCTCTGCGGATTGATCGTCGGCTTGTCATGCGGCGCTATCAGCGGGGTCTTGGTCGCTGTGGTCAAGCTGCCGCCATTCATCGTGACACTGGGCATGTGGCAGATCGTTCTGGCAGTGAATTTCCTCTATTCGCGCAGCGAGGTCATCCGCAGCCAGATCATCGCAGCCGAAGCGCCTTTGCTGCAGTTCTTTGGTCGCACGATCAGTTTCGGCGGTGCGAATTTCACCTATGGCGTGATTTTCATGTTCCTGCTGGTGCTGGTGCTGACCTATGCGCTGGCGCAGACGGCCTGGGGGCGTCATGTCTATGCTGTGGGCGATGATCCGGCGGCAGCAGAGCTGTCGGGGGTCAATGTGACCCGCACGCTGATTTCGGTCTATGCTCTGGCCGGGCTGATCTGTGCTTTCGCGGGCTGGGTGCTGATCGGGCGGATCGGATCGGTTTCGCCGCAATCAGGGCAATTTGCGAATATCGAATCCATCACAGCTGTGGTGATTGGTGGCATCTCGCTTTTTGGCGGGCGCGGCTCGGTCGCCGGGGCGCTGTTCGGGGCGCTGATCGTCGGTGTCTTCACTCTGGGCCTGCGCTTGCTGGGCCTCGATGTGCAGTGGACCTATTTGTTGATCGGCCTGCTGATCATCTTCGCTGTCACGCTTGATCAACGCATTCGAAAGGCCGCAGCATGAGTGTGAAACCTGTTCTGACTGCACGCGGTCTGGTCAAGCGCTATGGGCGCGTGACCGCGCTGGATCGTTGCGATTTCGATCTACTGCCGGGTGAGGTTCTGGCCGTGATCGGGGATAATGGTGCAGGCAAATCCACGATGATCAAGGCGTTGTCGGGCGCGATCCAGCCGGATGAGGGCGTGATCGAACTCGATGGCAAGCCGGTGACATTCAGCTCGCCCATTGCCGCGCGCGGATACGGGATCGAGACAGTCTATCAGACCCTCGCATTGTCGCCGGCGCTGTCGATTGCCGATAACATGTTCATGGGCCGCGAATTGCGCAAACCGGGTCTGATGGGGACGCTGTTCCACCAGCTTGACAAGCCCGCGATGCGTCAGCGCGCGCGTGAAAAGCTGACGGAACTGGGGTTGATGACGATCCAGAGCATTGACCAGTCGGTCGAGACGCTCTCGGGCGGGCAGCGTCAGGGCGTGGCTGTGGCGCGCGCGGCGGCTTTCGGCTCGCGGGTGATCATCATGGATGAACCCACAGCGGCGCTGGGGGTGAAGGAAGGTCAGCGGGTGCTTGATCTGATCCGTACTGTCAAGGCGCGCGGCGTGCCCATCATTCTGATCAGTCATAACATGCCGCATGTGTTTGAAGTGGCCGACCGTATCCATATCCACCGTCTGGGGCGCAGGCTGTGCGTCGTGCGACCTGAAGACTGCAAGATGTCGGATGCGGTTGCGCTGATGACAGGGGCCATGCGGGCGGAAGATATCAAGCAGAGCGCCTGATGCCGATGGACAGCCTGACAGAGGATGCGCGCCTTGTGGTGGCGCGGCTTGACAGAGTGCCTGCGCGCTCTGGTTTGCGGCGGGTGGTGGGCATTGCCGGGCCGCCGGGATCGGGAAAATCGACACTGGCCGCGCGCGTGACGGAAATCCTGAATGAACGCCACCCGGCCTCTGCTGCTCTGGTGCCGATGGACGGATTTCATCTGGACAATGCCGCGCTGGATCGGCTGGGGCTGCGGTCTGTCAAAGGTGCGCCCCAGACCTTTGATGCAGCGGGCTTTGTCGCATTGCTGGAGCGCGCCCGACAGGCGGACCGCGCCATCCGCTACCCGGTTTTCGACCGTGTGCAGGATCGTGCCTTGCCCGAAGCTGGTGCGATTGGCGCGACGGTGGAAACTCTCATTGTCGAAGGCAACTATCTGCTGTTGTCCGATGGGGCATGGGCCGACCTCCGCGCTCTGTTCGATCTGCGCGTCATGCTGCGCCCATCGTTGCAAACGCTGGAAACGCGTCTGTTGCAACGCTGGACAGGATTGGGCCTGTCGCCGGATGAGGCACGCGCGCGGGCATTGGGCAATGATCTGCCGAATGCGCGGCTGGTTCTGGACAAGAGTGCAGAGGCTGATCTCTATTTGGCGCACTCCGAGGAACAGCCTGGGAAAGCGTCAGGGTGAGGCGCTGGCAAGGGGTCTGCCAAGGCTGGTCAGCCCGTCTGTCGCCGCCTCGCCCGCCAGACAGGCCCGCGCGGCCCTGAAGGCCAGCGCGACTGCGTCGGCGCGCGTCCAGCCCTCATGCAGCCCATGCAGAATCCCGGCTGCGAAAGCATCCCCTGCCCCCACGGCGCTTACAATCTCTTCGCGCGGAACAGGCGGGGCTTCGAACAGCTCAGCGCCCTCGGCCCCGGCCCAGACCACCCATTGCGCTGAATGCAGGACCACGGCTTGGCGCACACCGCGCGCCAGCAAGGCCCGCGTTGCGCCCTTCATCCCATCCAGATCATTGGCATCGCGAATTGCATGGCCAGTGACGCGGGCGGCCTCGACCTCGTTGAGCAGCAGGACATCGACCTGCGGCAACACGGCTTCGACGCGCGCGCGGAAACTCTCGGCGACGGACGAGACCAGATCGACGCAGGTCAGCATGCCCAGACCCCGCGCCTGTTCCAGAACTTGTGCGGCATGGCTGCGCCCATCGTCCTGCACCTGATCCAGCGCGGCCAGCAACCCGATATAGCCCAGATAGAAGATCCGCGCGGGCGCGCAATGCAGGTCGATATCGGGCAGGTCGAACAGATCGCCCGCGCCGCCATGATAGAAAAACGTCCGGCTGTCGCCGCGCACATTCATCACATGCGTTTGCGCAGTTGCGGCGCGGTCGGTGCGGCGGATATGCTGGCTCGGCACTCCGGCATCGGCACAAAGCGCCAGCAGCTTGTCGCCTGCACCATCCTGACCGATCAGCCCCATGGGAATGACCGGATAGGGCGCGCCCATGCTCAGCAGATCACAGGACACATTCGCAGCCCCCCCGCCCAGCGCCTGTCGTTGCGCCGAGATCTCGACCAGATCCGACTTGTCCGGCCAGCGCGGGATATCGTGGACGATATCGAGAATCCAGTTGCCTGCGCAGATGATCCCGGACCGCGCCGCACTCATGGAGTGATCTTCTCGTTCCAGAGCAGGCGATAGGCGGGTTCATCTTGCTCGATCTGGCTGAAGCGTCCGATCCCGTCGCGGAAGAAATTGTCTTTCAAGTCGTCATTGCATTGGCTGACTTCGGCCACGAAAACCGTTTCACCCTCGCCCCAGAAACTATGCTGCAAGCCGCGCGGGATGGTGATGCTCTGGCCTGCGCGCAGCTTGTGGACGCGGCCAAAAGCCGGGGACTCGGCCCCGTCGATCAGCACAGTGTCTTCCAGCGGTTCGCCATGTGCAGGCGTGACTGTGCCCGCTTCGGAGAATTCGACGCAAAGCGTACCACCACCGCGCACGATGATATCTTCCAGCTTGACCTTATGGGCGTGAAACGGGGTCACTTGCTCTGGCTCGACGAACAAGAGCTTTTCCGCATAGGGCCGCTCGCCCGGTTGTCCTGCAATCCCGTTGCGGACGCAGAACAGAACAAGCCCCAGCTTCTCGAAATTGCCAAGGCCGAAATCCGTCACATCCCAGCCGATCTGCCGCTCGGACAACCAGGCATGGCGCGCAGGGTTGGCGCGGTGATCCTCTGGCGTCCAGCTGGCGAAATCGGGCATGGCCCAGTGATGCGCGGCCAGAAGGGCCTCGGCCTTGCGGATGGCAGCATTGATGCGGGATCGTTTCATGCAGGATACTCGACTGTTTGAGTGGTGTTCCGGGTTCCAGCGGCAAGCGCAGCCGTCAGGATCGCGTGATGGGCTGCGGCCTCGTCCGGGGTGGCGCAGGGAAAGCCGCGCGCGTTCCCGCCTGCCAGTTCATCGACAAAGGCCGCCCACATCTGCTGGACCGCATCGGGAAAGCCGAATTCGAAAATGCCGCCTGTGATGGCCGGGAAAAGGGGGGTGTAGCCCAGATCCTCGGTCTGCCATGTCTGCGCCCCGCCGGGTGTATACTGCATGAACTGCCATTGCCGGGGCGATTTCGTGGTGAAAAAAGCTGATCCGCGCATGCCGAGCACGCGGATCGACCATGTATTCGCCTCGCCCGGTGCGATGCGCCATGTCTTCAGGATCAGCGGGAAGCCGGGCTGATCCGGTGTTTCGACCCTGCCGGTGATGGTCGCATTATCCCATG
>SKRP01000082.1 GCA_007118445.1 Natronohydrobacter sp. | reverse complement strand
TTTCCTAGAGCGTCATCACCTGATGGGACGGTCACTGCGCGGCAAGATGATGGCGGGCTTCATGGTGCGTGCCGCCGATTACCTGGCAGCCAAACGCCAGCGACGGGCACTGGCGCGCGCGACAGATGCGGTCATCTCGAAATATGACGCTATCATAACCTTGACGACACTTTCGACCGCGCCGCCCTTCGGCGATCAGACGGCGCTTTCAGGCTTCACTGCAGGCTCGGTTTGCACACCTTTCAGCATAACAGGACATCCTGCCATGGCTGTGGCGACCGGCTTTGATGACAGCGGATTGCCGACCAGCTTGCAAATCATCGGAAAGTACTTTGACGAAGGATCTATTTTCCGTGTCGCGCAAGCTGTTGAACAGGGTCTGCCCGCACGTCGACGCCCCACACTTTGAACCCTCACACAGATCAACAAGGACAAACACCATGCAAGCGAAACAAGACTGGACCCTCGACGCTCTCAGAAACCACGCAACATGTCATGGTCTGGAACTGGAGGCCGAAGCCCTCTCGCAGTTGCAAACTATGGCAAATCGCGTGTCATCTGCCTCCGCAGCTGTCACGCGTATGGCGCGCAAGGATAGCGAACCCGCGCCACGGCTTTTCTTTCCGCTCGGATAGGTGAAAGAAAAAATACGCCACAGCCAATCCAGGTTTCTGAAGCTGCGTTACTCTGCAGGCTCTCGCGGAGTGGCGCCGCCCCATGTACTCAGGTTCCATTTCCGGCGCGCGAAGACAGCAAACCCTGCAAGCACGGCAATCAGCATCGCGCCACCTGTGAGAAAAGCCAGCTTCAACCCGAAGAACTGCCCGATGATGCCGAACATCAGAGGGCTGATGATCTGCGCCAGCCGGTTCGTCAAGAGCCGCAAGCCCATCAGGCTACCACGTTTCTCTTCGCCGATGACATCGACCATGATCATGATGCTTACCGGCATATTGATCCCGACCGACGCCCCCATCAGGATTGCAAGCGCGATCATCAGCGCAGGCGTTTCTACAGCGACGGGCGTCAATCCAATGCAAGCCGCAGCAATAATACCCGCAGTTGTCAGAATACGCTCCAGTGGGGCATGCCGCATTAGGAAGGTCAGGAGAAAACGCGAGAGCATGCCAGCAAAGCCCTTCATCGCGATGACGATCGAAATCAGCATGGTCGGGTAGGCATTCTGCGCCAGATAGAGCGGCATGAAGGTAATATAAAGCGCCTGCACATACATGATTAGGAAGGTCGCGGTCAGTCCGAACTGAACCGCGCGGTGGCTGGTCAGGTACATCCCATTAAGGTAACTGCCGAACACCCCGCGCGGGCTAAGCACATCTTTGACTCCCGGTGCCCCCTCATCGCGCGTCGGGTGCTGGTAGACCGATGCAACCCAGAGCAGCGCCAGCATGAACACCGCTGTGGCCAGAGAAGCGGCGATAAACGCCGCCCGGTATCCCACAAGCGGCGTGGAAAATACGGACACGATGGCTCCCCCCAGCAGCGGTCCGATCAGTCCGCCCGCGGACATCCACATGGCGTATTTCTTTATGGCGTCATTACGCGCGGTCTTTTCTCCCTTGGCGACCAGAACCTGCAAGGACGACGCCATGATGACAATCGCTGCCCCAAGCAGGATCTGCGACAGGGCGAGCAGGAAAAGGCCCGATGCAAAGACTGTGGCCAGCATCGAGCCAAAGAGGCTCAGGCTTCCGATCTGGAGCATCCGCACTGGGCCGACCGTATCGATCAGCTGACCTGACGGCAGCGCAATGAAGATCGGAAACAGGGCCTTGAGCGTCACCATGATGCCGATGGCCAGAGTTGACGCGCCAAGTTCAGCAGCAAAAAGCGGGAAAAATGGATTGGCCAGTCCTACGATCGTGAAGAAGATACCGCCACCGACGATGCCGAAACTCTGGAATTTTTCATTTGGCATAGTGACAAGCGGCCTCGCGGGATTTTCGGTGCTGCCTGAGCTTCGGTTTCTCGGTGCGGCATTGCTCTGTTGCTAGAGGGCAGCGCGTCGCGAAAGTGCAACCGGAAATTTCGTTCAGCGGGCTTGGCAACTCGCCCCTAAGCACTGCGCTTGCGCGTCTGGATTCGCGGGCAGGATCAGGAATGGGAACCGCGTCGATCAGCGCTTTGGTGTAAGGATGTGCCGGGCTGTTGAAGACCAGATCGGCGGGGCCATATTCCACAACCTCCCCGAGATACATCACGGCGATTCTGTCCGAGATATACTGAACGGTCAGAAGATCGTGAGAAATGAAGACAAACGCGACGCCAAGTTCCTGTTTGAGATCGGCCAGAAGATTGATGATCTGGGCGCGCACAGAAACATCGAGCGCCGAGGTCGGCTCATCGGCGACAACCACCGAAGGCTCCAGAGCCAGCGCACGCGCCACGGCGATGCGCTGCAACTGCCCGCCTGACAACTGCCCCGGAAACCGGTCCAGATGTGCTGGATCAAGACCCACAAGTTTCACAAGATCTTCGACACGTGTCTGCCGCGTCCGCCAGTCCCCCTTGCCTTTCACAAGCAGCGGCTCCTCGATGATATTGCGAATTCTCATCTTCGGGTTGAAAGACGAGGCCGGGTCCTGAAACACCATCTGCGTCAGACCTTCGGTGAAAATCTCGCCCGAACAGGGCCGTTCCAGCCCCAGCAACAGGCGCGCAAGTGTGCTCTTGCCACAGCCACTTTCGCCGACAATCCCCAGCGTTTCGCCCTGACGCACGCGCAGGTTTACGCCGTTGACCGCCCTGATGACATTCCGGCTCGCGCGGGACAGAAAGCTCGAGGACGTGAAATGCTTGTTGAGATTGTTGATCTCAACAATCACTCTGTCACGAAACGGGCCGTCGTTTCTGCGCAATGCGCGCTCAGGCTCCGCATCGATGGCACTTGATCCCAGGCCTTCGGGCTGCCAGCAGGCTGCGACATGGTTCGCGCCGCGATGAGAAAGCTCTGGCGCCTCGCGCGCGCAGATCTCGGTCGCGGCACGACAGCGCTCGCGGAAGGCACAGCCGCGCAGGGTTTTCTTCATATCTGGCGGCAGGCCGGGAATCTGCGGCAGCCGTGAGGTATTGAGCGCAGTCGGGCTGGGTATGGTCCGCAAAAGGCTTTGCGTATATGGATGGCGCGGCGCCGAGAAAATCTCCCCGACAGTGGCGAATTCCACGATGCGACCTGCATACATGACGGCCACCTTGTCAGCCAGACGCGCAACCAGACCCAGATCATGCGTGATGAACATCATCGCCGTATTGGCTTCGCTGGTGAGCGTCTTCAGGATCTCGACAATCTGCGCCTGTATTGTGACATCCAGTGCCGTCGTGGGTTCATCTGCGATCAGCAGTTTCGGGCGGCAGGACAGCGCCATGGCGATCATCACGCGCTGGCGCATCCCGCCGCTCATCTCAAACGGAAAAGCCGTGATCCGCCGCTCCGGGTCGGGGATGCCAACCTTCCGCAACCATTCGACCGCCTCGGCATAGGCCTGTTTGTAACTCATGCCGAGATTGCGCATGATGGGTGCCGTCATCTGCTTGCTTATGCGCATGACCGGATCAAGCGACGACATCGGGTCCTGAAACACAGTGCCGACCGAGCGTCCCCGCAACTGGTTGAGCTGTCGCTCGCTCAGCTGCGCAATATTTCTGCCCTCAAGCAACACATCACCCGAAACCACCCGACCAGGATAGACCAGCAGTCGCAGGATCGACATGGCCATGGCGCTTTTGCCCGATCCACTCTCTCCGACTACGGCGATCCGCTCACCCGGCATGATTGAGAAGCTGGCATCATCGACTGCGCGGACTGTGCCGGTATCAGTTGCGAACTCGGTCCGCAGGTTGCGTACATCCAGCAAGGGCGCGAGAATTTCACCTTGATGTATCATCTTGTTCTCACTTCGGATTTGGGGCGAATTACTTCCGTGATCTGGGGTCAAGCGCCTGACGGATCCCGTCAGACAGGAAATGGAAGCTGATTGCGATCAGCAGAATCACGACACCTGGCAAGGTCGAAATCCACCAGGCCTGTTCCATGTAGAGCTGTCCCTCGCGGATCAGATTGCCAAGCGAAGGGGCCGGCGGCATGATGCCAAGGCCCAGAAAGCTGAGACTGGCTTCGACCAGAATGGCATTGGCCGCCGAAATGCTCGCCGCGACCAGCATCGGCGCGAGTGAGTTGGGAACGATGTGGCGCGTCATGAGCCAGAATTGTGACGCCTGTACCGTGCGCGCGGCGTCGATATAAGCGCGCGTTCTCAGACCCAGAACAAGCGACCGTTGCAACCTGATAAAACGCGGGATGTCGGCGATTGCGATGGCCATCACGACGGGGACAAGCCCTGTTCCCATGATCGCGATCAAGCCAATCGCGAGGAGGAGCGAGGGAAAAGCCATGAAAATATCAACAATGACCATGACAGCACGGTCAATGATGCCGCCAAAGAAGCCCGCAAGTGTGCCCAGCAACATGCCCATGACAAGCGCCAGTGCAGCGACGCTCAGGCCGACCTGAAGCGACACCTTCACTCCTTCAAGCGAGCGGCTGAATATGTCACGCCCCATGCGGTCAGTCCCGAAAGGATGCTCCAAAGACGGGGGCAGCATCATCGCCATGAGATTCGTCTCCAACGGCGCCTGAAGTGGCAACAGCGGAGCCAGTGTGACGAGCAGAGCAATTGGAACCAGTATCAGAAACGCGCCGATCGTCTTGGAGTTCATCAGGAAGCGGTTCTGGCGCAGCTTATCGAGAACTCTGCGCCTCGACATCCAGATGGCATGGACGCGAGCAGGCTGTGTGATGAAAGAATTACTCATGGCAGACGCCCCCTTTAGAATTTCACCCGGGGATCGAGCGCCCGGTAGAGGATATCAGTCGCGAAATTGATGAAGACGAACAGCATGGCGTAGAAAATCATCAGCACCTGCACCAACTGATAGTCGCGACTATTGATGCCGTTGATCAGGACCGTCCCGACGCCCGGAATCGTGAAGATCGCCTCGACAATGATTGTGCCGTTGAGCAGATTTCCGAAACTCAGACCAACAACCGTGACAATCGGCAACGCGGCATTTTTCAAAGCGTGGCGAAAGAGGACACGCAGTTCGGACCACCCCATCGCGCGGGCGGTGCGGACATAGTCTTCACTCAGCACTTCCAGCACGGCGGTTCGGGTCATGCGCGCAAGGATCGCAACCTGACTGAGCGACAGAACCAGAATCGGCAAGGCAAGGCGCATCACGATTGTATAGGGGTCATCCCAGGAAATTGGGCCGCTGGCCGGAAACCAGCCAAGCGTGAGCGAGAAGATCAGCAGAAACACCAGCGCAGTCCAGAAAGACGGCATCAGATCAATGATCATCGCCAGACCGGTGATCATGTTATCCAGCGTCTTGTGGCCCTTATGCGCCATGAAAGCCGCCATTGTTCCAAGCGGAATCGCAATGGCAATGGCAAGAATGATCGTCGCGATCGCGATCAGCAGCGTGATAGGGGCAGCGCTCATGATCAAATCACTGACCGGCAGGTTCGTGGTCAGCGTGCGCCCGAGATCAAGCACAAGAAGACTGCGCACGAAGGTCCAGAACTGGACGATCAGCGGATCATTGAGGCCCATCTGATCGCGCAGACGTTCAAGCGCGGCGCCTGAAAGTGTATCCCCGGCCATGGCAGCGGCGGCATCGCCGGGGATCAGTCGCATTGCGAAGAACACCAGCGTGACCACACCTATTGTCGTGACCACAAGTTGCAGCAACTTCTTCAGGCTATATGCCAGCATGGCCGGGCCCTCCCTTACTCGATATCAACTTCGAAATAGTTGACCTGCGACAGCATGTTGACTGTCACGCCAGTGACGTTGGGCGCGCTTGGCCAGAACGCGTTCCAGGTGCGCACAGGTTGATAAGGCAGATCCGTCATTGCGATGCGCTGCACGTCGCAATACATCTCCATCCGCTTTTCGGGATCGACCTCGGCCCTCGCCCCTTCCAGCAAGGCAGTGAGCTCGGGATTGTCATACCGCGCCCCGTTCAGCCCGGCCGGGGCCTTGTTGTCGGGGTGCAGATACGCAAACAGCACCATGTCTGGGTTGATCGCGGGAATCCCGCGGCCCGCAACTTCGAATTCACCGGAATTGCGGCGCTGGTTGAATGTCGGCGCATCCACCAGCTCCAGTTGAAGATCGATCCCGACTTGCGCCAGAAAGTCCATTTCAAACTGCACGTCCGGCGACACTCCACCTGAAGCCGCGCTGAGCTGCCGGATCGTCAGCCCATCGCCATAGCCCGCTTCTTCCAGAAGCGCGCGGGCCTTGTCCGGATCATAGGAGTATCTTGGGATATCGTCGCAATAGACATCCATCCAGGGCATCAGGATGCTTTCCGCAACCCCGAACACATCCGGCGTGACCGCTTGCAGGATCGTGGGATAATCAATCGCATAGGCGAAAGCCTGGCGAACGCGCACATCTGACAGGGCCGGGTGCTCCATGTTGAATATCCGCACGCTGGGAAACAGATCATCCGTGCGATTCAACTTGAAACCGGCCTCGCGCAGAGTGTCGATATTCTGCTGACGATTGGACCGCATCACAACATCGACTTCACCATTGCGCAAAGCAATCGTCGACGCCTGCTCATCCTTGATGATCCTGAAATTCAACGTCTCGATCGGAGCGGGGCCGTGGAAATACTCCTCATGTCGCTTCAGGATGATATGAGAATTCACATCCAACTCATCCAGATAGAACGGTCCCGTACCAACAGGACGCCAGCGGACGTCCTGCCCGGCATCTTCGACGGCCTGTTGATTGACGATCATCCCGACATGATAGTTGGCGGTATTGTGGATGAAATTGCCGTCGGGTCCGTCCAGTGTGATCACGACAGTGTAATTATCCGGGGCCTCTACACTCACGACATTTGACAGTCGCGAAGCATAGGGTGAGCCGGTCTCCGGATCCATGTTGCGCGCGAATGTGTAGACGACATCCGCAGAGGTGAACTCACCATAGCCATGATGCCACTGCACACCCTCGCGCAGGTTGAAGGTCCAGACCGTATTATCGTCGGTGTGCCAGGACTCTGCCAAATCCGGAATGATCTCGGCGGTATGACTGTCATAGGTTGTCAGCCCGCTAAAGATATTGAACGCGATATTCTCGTTCTCGATCCTGAAAATATT
>SKRP01000110.1 GCA_007118445.1 Natronohydrobacter sp. | reverse complement strand
GCAATGGGCAGGGATTTCTCGAATTTTCGCAGAGATGTCTTCGGGTGTGGCACCATGGGTCACTTTCCAGAGTTTCCGCACCTTACCAAGCACAGGCATCATTTCCAAATGAAAATTATTTTGCAACTGCGGAAAATTGTCGCGGCAGGCTGTTTGCGCGGGCATGTCCGGCAGCGGTCAGCTGCACGCCGGGCTGTCCTGTCGCCGCATCGGGTCGGCGCAGGATCAGGCCGTCCTCCTGCCCCCGGCGCAAGGCCGCGCGCAGGCGGTCGTCGGACCAGCCCAGATCGGCCATCAGGGCGGCATGGTTGCTGTCGTCCCCGTCCTGCTGCCCGGCCAGATGCAGAATCAGCGTCAGGCTGTCGATCCTGCGCGCGTCCTGCTGTTTGCGGGCATGGCGGGTCAGCATCCCGTCCACCGGGCTGAACACCATCGCGGCCACGAAGAAAGTGCCGCTCATCACGGCCATCATTGCCCCGATATTCACATCCCACAGGATCGCCAGCGCATAGCCCGAGACGCAGGACAACGCCGCCAGCGCCACAGCGATCAGCACCATCGGCAGCAAGCGGCGGGTCAGCAGAAAGGCGGTGGCAGGGGGCGTGATCACGAAAGCGATGAAAAGGATCGCGCCCACGGCCTCGAAACTCGCAACAGCCGTGACCGAGGTGAGTGCGAGCAGGGCATAGAACAGCAGCCCCGGCGCGAAACCGAGCGCTGTGGCCAGTGCCGGGTCGAAAATACCAAGTTTCAGTTCTTTCCAGAACAGGGTGACAAAGCCCAGATTGACCACGAAGACAGCCGCCAGCGCCAGCGTTGCCACCGGCACCGGCTGGCCCAGCACCTGCACAGTGTCGATCCAGACAAAGGCGATTTCGCCCAGCAGCACGGCATCGACATCCAGATGCAGGTTGCGCGCATTGAGGTTGATCAGCAGCACCCCGAGCGCGAACATGGCCGGAAAGACCAGTCCGATGGCCGCATCCATCCGCACCAGCCGGGTGCTGTGGACAAGCTGGGTCAGCGCGACTGTGACCAGCCCGGTGACGACCGCGCCTGCCAGCTGCACCGGGCCGCTCAGATGGCCGGTCAGCAGCCAGACCGTGACAATGCCCAGAACGATGGCATGGCTGATCGCATCGGTCAGCATGGCCGCGCCGCGCAGGATCAGGAAACTGCCCAGCAGCGCGCCTGACAGCCCGACCAGCAGCCCGGTGGTCAGGATCATCGCCGGGATCGAGGTGAAAAACGCCTCAAGCATCTTCCGCGCCCTTCTCCAGCGCTTGCGCGCGGGCCTGGCCCTTTGCGGTCAGTTGCCAATGCCGCGTGGTTTCGGGCGCATGGGTGGTTTCGCGCACCAGCCCGCGCGCGGTCAGGTCCGAGAGCGCGGCCTCGGTCCCGGCGCGGTGTTCGAGCTGCAACATGCCTGCCTCGGCCGGGTAATCCGGGTCTGCATGGGCGCGGGCCAGCGCGTGGATCGTGCCCAGCACCTGATCGGCGCGCAGATCTCGCGCGCGCCTGCGCCGGGCCAATGCCTGCCAGACCAGTCCGCGTTCCGGCGCGACCAGCATCGACAGCGCGACAAACCCCGTGGCCAGCAGCACGATCACCGGGCCTGTGGCCAGCCCCCGCGCGCCCGCGCTGATCAGCGCGCCGAGCACACCTGCCGCGACCGCAAACCCCATCGACCAGAGCACCATCCCGCCCAGCGAGCGCGCCCATTGCCGCGCCGCTGCCGCAGGCGCGATCAGCAGCGCCACCATCAGGATCACCCCCACCATCTGCAGCCCCGCGACGATGGCCAGGGCCACCATGACGGTCAGCAGCGCCTGCACCCGGCCCACAGGCAGGCCGATGGCGCGGGCGTAATCCGGGTCGAAACTGATCAGCTTGGCCTCTTTCCAGACCAGCGCGAGGATGCCGAGCGCCACCAGCGCCAGCCCGGCCATGATCCACAGATCGGAGCGCAAAGTGGCCGCGGCCTGTCCGAACAGAAAGGCCGACAGCCCCGCACTCGCAGCACCGGGCTGGCCCTGCGCATGGCTGAGCAGCACCACACCGAGCGCGAAGCTCACCCCCAGCACCACGCCCAGCGCCGCATCGGGTTTCAGCCGGGTGCGCGTCGTGATCACCATCACCGCAAGCGCGGCCAACCCGCCCGTCACTGCGGCCCCGGTCAGGATCGCGCCCAGATCGCGCCCGCCCGCCAGCAGGAAGCCCAGCACGATGCCCGGCAGCGCAGCGTGGCTGACCGTATCCCCCAGCAGGCTTTGCCCGCGCAGCAGCGCGAAAGCCCCCAGCGCGCCGCTGATCAGCCCCAGCAGCGCCGCCCCCAGAACCACTATCTGCACGATCTGGCTGGACAGGAGCGCGCCCATCTCAGCCCCGGATCAGCGCGGCGCGGTGGCCATAGGTCTGGCGCAGATTGTCTTGCGTATAAATGTCGCGCAGCGGGCCTTGCGCCACGATGCGGGTGTTCAGCATGACCAGCCAGTCGAAATATTGCTCGACGGTCGAGAGGTCATGATGCACCACGATCACGGTCTTGCCCTGATCGCGCAGGGATTTCAGCAGCGCGATGATGATATCCTCGGTCGGGCGGTCGACGCCCGCCATGGGTTCATCGAGGAAATAGAGATCCGCCTCCTGCACCAGCGCGCGGGCGATGAAAACCCGCTGTTGCTGCCCGCCCGAAAGCTGGCTGATCTGGCGGCGCGCATATTCCTGCATTCCGACGGCGCGCAGGGCTTCCATCGCCCTTTCGCTTTCGCGCGCGCCGGGGCGGCGGAACCAGCCCAGCTGCCCGTAAAGCCCCATCGTCACCACATCCAGCACATCGGTCGGAAAATCCCAGTCCACGCTGGAACGCTGCGGTACATAGCCGATCCGCCTGCGCATCCGCCCGATGGGCTGGCCAAACAGGCGGATATGGCCTGCCACCGGCGCAACCAACCCCAGCACGGTCTTGATCAGCGTCGATTTGCCGGACCCGTTCGGCCCGACAATCGCCGCCATCACGCCGGGCGGCACGTCAATGTCGATATCCCACAGCGCAGGCTCTGCGCCGTAGGAGACTGTCAGATCCTCGACATGCAGTGCGAATTGCGGCTCATGGGGTGCGCTCATCGCAAGGCCCGTTCGGCCCAGTCTTCCAGCGCTGCGGGCACCGGGGGCAGGGTGCCGCCAAGGGCGTCGGTGATCACCGTGATATTCGACCAGATCATGCCGATATAATCCTCGCCCAACTGGCCCTCCTCGCCCATCGCATCGGCGAATAATTCGCCGCCGATCACCACCTCATGGCCCTGCGCGCGCACCTCGGCCACCAATGCGTTCACGCTGCGCGGGTTGATCGTGGTCTCGACAAACACTGCCGGGACCGCGTTTTCAACCACGAAAGCCGCCACCTCGCGAATATCGGCAATCGAGGGTTCGGCATCCGTGCTGATCCCTGCGACGGCCTCGGACGCTTCAATGCCGTAGGCGCGGGCGAAATAATTGAACGCGTCATGCGCTGTGACCAGCAGGCGGTTGCCCTCGGGGATCGATTCGATCGCGTCGCGTGCCCAATCGTCCAGCGCCGCGAGTTGTCGGGCATAGCCTTCGGCATTCTGTGCCATATCCGCCGCGCAATCGGGGCGGGCCTGTGCAAGTGTGGCCTGCACAGGTGCGATGGCCTGCGCCCAGAACCCGGCCGCCATCCAGACATGCGGATCGGGCGCACCGTCATCATCGAGCAGATCGTCTGCGTCGAAGCCCGCAGCCAGCACGCCCAGAACCGGCTTGCGCGCGGCCATCGCCTGCAGCGGCCGGGTCATCTCGGCTTCGAGCGCGGGGTCCAGATAGAGGATCACTTCGGCCTGATCCAGCCGCGTGATGTCTGATGCGCGCGGCGTGAACAGATGCGGGTCGCTGCCCGGACCCATCAGCGCCTCGGCCTGAACGCAAGCGCCGCCAATTTCCTGCGCCATATCGGCCAGCATCCCGATTGTGGTGAGCACGCGCAGCGGGTCTTGCGCAAGGGCAGGGGCGGGCAGGGCAAGGGCGGCAGCGAGGGCGAGGGGGCGCAATGTGATTCTCCTGTTTTCTGCTGTTTTTTGCAAATGAGAATTATTCGCAAAAACTGCCCATGTCAAACCCTGTTTCAAGACTTGCAGCGCCGCGCGCGATTGGGCATCTGTGGCGCGATATGCGGCAGAGCAGGACAAAGACATGAGTGATATCACCCAGGACGCCTATAACGTCACCGCAGATGAGCTGCGCCAGTTCATCGAGCGCTTTGAGCATCTGGAGGCCGAAAAAAAGGACATCGCCGACCAGCAGAAGGAAGTCATGGCCGAGGCCAAGGGGCGCGGCTATGATACCAAGGTGCTGCGCAAGATCATTGCCATGCGCAAGCGCAAGCCCGATGAGATCGCCGAGGAAGAGGCGGTGCTGGAGCTTTACAAGGCCGCGCTGGGCATGGAGTGATCCGGCTCAGGGCTGCAGCAGGGTGACACCGGGCAGGGTGCTGATCGTGTCCGTGTCTTCCTCGTACAGTTCTGACAGCAGATCGATCCGGGCGTCATCCCATCCGGTGACACTGGCATCGATTTCAAGCTTTTCGTCATCGCAGAACTTGTCCAGAAAGACCGAGATCACGCGCTGGCGATGCGCCTCGTCCACAGGGGGCGAGGCTTCCAGATAGGCGGCCAGTTTCTCGGGGCCGCCATCAATCATGACCGTTCTGAACCAGTCGAAACTGCGGGCGAATTCGCCCTCTGGCTCATGGCCCGAAATGATCCGCAGCAGGCGGTGCCAGATGAAAGGCGTGTCCTCGTCGCACCAGACCGAGATCGGCGCTTCGGGCCAGACGCGGCGGAATGTGGCGATGACCTCGGACCAGCGCAGCGCTTCGGCGCGCACTTGCATCGCATCCGCTCCTTTCGCCTGCACCCGGCCCGCGCTCAGGAAAGCGGGCACGAAAGAGGCCGGGTTGCGGATGGCGAAATAGAGCTCGACCTCTTGCTCGGCAAAGATATGCCGCAGGGCAGCGATGCGACGCTCGACGCCGGGATAGAGCGCGTCCGCGTTCAGGCAATCGGGCAGGCGCGACAGCATTCCGGGGGCCGAGAGCACCAGCCTGCGCATGTCATCGGGGGCCTTTATCTTGTCGAGCAGATGATCGAACGCCCCCGGCGCGCCATGGCCCGAGGCAACGTGATTCGCAGCATCCGTCAGCAGGTTCAGATAATCGCGCGCGCGCGGCACCACGATCCCCTGCGCGGACAGCATGTCGGTATTTTGCATCAGACAATCCCGCAGCTGGGTTTCGTCTGTCAGATGTGCGCCAAGATGCAATGCGATTTTCATGATGCCTGTGCCTTTTGCTTTCCGCCTGTTCTACCGGGCGAATATGACATGGATTGGCCCTGAATCCGACGAGAGTTTGACAGATCCCGGACCTGTTTGCCTGCAAAACTTCTGCGCGAATGGTGAAAATCTGAACTTGAGCCGCCGCGCGATTGCCCTTAGAAGGCGCGCAAGGCCGGCTTAGCTCAGTTGGTAGAGCAGTGGTTTTGTAAACCGAAGGTCGGGGGTTCGAGTCCCTCAGCCGGCACCAGTTTCCTGATTATCTGGCCTGAACATGGCAGGCCTGCCGCCTCTGGTCTTGCCTGGTCTCGACAAGACTGCCCCCCTTCGCTACGCAGACGCTTATGACAACACCTGACCAGATCCCGGTGCGCGGCACGCTGACGGCGCAGAAACCGCTCGACACACTGACCTGGCTGCGCGTGGGTGGCCCGGCGGATTGGCTGTTCCAGCCTGCCGATGGCGATGATCTGAGCGATTTCCTGCGCGCGCTGGACCCGAATATCCCGGTTTTCCCGATGGGGGTGGGCTCGAATCTGATCGTGCGCGATGGCGGCATCCGGGCCGTCGTGATCCGGCTGGGGCGCGGCTTCAACAG
The DNA here is from genome assembly GCA_007118445.1 of Natronohydrobacter sp. GTDB lineage: Bacteria > Pseudomonadota > Alphaproteobacteria > Rhodobacterales > Rhodobacteraceae > Roseinatronobacter. The sequence continues at coordinate 1,345 of SKRP01000110.1, read as the reverse complement.
TATCGAGATCGACGAGACGATCACCGCAGGTGCCGCCGCGCTCGATGCGCATGTCGCGAAGAAAGCCGCTGATGCCGGGCGTGACCTGACCTTTCTGCGCACCATTCCGGGCAGTATCGGCGGGGCGGTGCGGATGAATGCGGGCTGTTACGGCACCTATATCGCGGACCATCTGATCGAAATCGACGCGATGGACCGGCAGGGCGCGCGCCACGTGATCCCCGCGCAGGCGCTGAAACTGGCCTATCGCCAGTCGGACCTGCCCGAGGGGATGATCATCCTCAGCGCCCGCTTTCACGCCCCCGAAGCCCCGCCCGAGACGCTTCATGCGCGGATGCAGGAGCAGCTGGCGCGGCGCGATGCCAGCCAGCCGACGCGCGAGCGCAGCGCCGGATCGACCTTTCGCAACCCGGCGGGGTTTTCCTCGACGGGCCTTGCCGATGACAGTCACGAACTGAAAGCCTGGAAGGTCATCGAGGATGCGGGATTGCGCGGCGCACGGCTGGGGGGCGCACAGATGTCGCCCAAACACCCGAATTTCCTGATCAATGCGGGTGGGGCCACGGCGCTTGATCTTGAGGCATTGGGCGAGGAAGTGCGAAAAAGAGTTTTGCAAGCCAGTGGAATTTCGCTACAGTGGGAAATCATGCGGATCGGTGACATAATGCCGGGCGCGACCGTGCCGAAGCTGGAACTGAGCGCGGATAATAACGAATAACGCCCGGAAATATGGGCAAAAGGGCCGCAAAGGCCCAGAGGCAGTTAAAATGGGCATGTCGAGCAGGGCAGCCCCCCGGATATGTGTGCTGAAGGGCGGACTCTCGTCAGAGCGCGAGGTGTCGCTGTCCTCGGGGCATGAATGCGCGAAAGCGCTGCGGGTGGCAGGGTTTGAAGTGATTGAACTGGATGCGCGCGGCGATGTCGTGCAGCGTCTGGTCGAAATCGCGCCTGATATCGTGTTCAACGGCTTGCATGGACGTTTCGGCGAGGATGGCTGCATTCAGGGCATCCTTGAATGGCTGCGCATCCCCTACACGCATTCGGGCGTGCTGGCCTCGGCGCTGGCAATGGACAAGGAGCGCTCGAAAGCCGCGTTTCGCGTGGCCGGGCTGCCGGTCGTGGCTTCGCAACTGGCCAGCAAATCCGATGTGATGGCCGCGCATGTGATGGCTCCGCCCTATGTGGTCAAACCAAACAATGAGGGCAGCTCGGTCGGGGTCTATCTGGTGCAGGAGGGGGCAAACGGCCCGCCTGTGCTGTCCGACGACATGCCGGAAACCGTGATGATTGAGGCTTTCGCGCCGGGTCGCGAGCTGACGACAACAGTGGTGGGCGACCGCGCCCT
>SKRP01000170.1 GCA_007118445.1 Natronohydrobacter sp. | reverse complement strand
CATATGGGCAGCGGAGGTGTTGGATTTGGAGAGAGACGGCAAAATGGGCGTCCACTTGGACGGCTCGATGGGGGTTGGAGTTTCCCGGCTGCGATGTTTGTCAAACAAGTTGTCCGCCGATTTCATGCAGCGTCTCTGATTTCAGGAGCACCGATCTGGGTTTCTGGATTGAGCCAGACGGGTCCGGCGGGTTGCCAGTTTCGCGTTTTGCCTGACCATTGTGGCGGATTTTGCGCGCGGGCATTTGCATAGAGACTGGCGCGGCTGGCGAGCGTTTGGTGGTCACGCTCATTGTGGCGCGTAGATGGCGTAACGAAGCAGATCGCGCTGTGACGGTGCTCGCCATTATACCAACTGGCGGAGGATTTCACCCTTGCCTGCGCATCAGTCCTCGTGGCAAACCCCTTGACCGGCAAGTCCGGGCGGTATTTGCAGGTCCTCAACGGTGCCTCCGAGAACGGGTTGTCATCGCTGACGCGCAGTCGGATGCAGGACGCCATGATGCCCAGTTTCTCCATGGTGGTTTTCATCGTAGCGCCGTTCATGGGGCTGCCATTGCCGGCATGAAGAACAAGCGGACGCAGGGTGCAGCCCTCGGCCAGCGCGGCCTGCCGGATCAGGACGGCGGCCAGTTCCGCACCTTCGCGTGCATGCACCTCCCAGTCGACGATCTTCCGGCTGAAGGTGTCGGCGATCAGGTAGAGGTGGAAGAACAGGCCAAGGGCCGGCCCCGGCATCCAGGTGTTCGGCGCTTCAATCTGTCCCCCGGACAGTTTGATCCCGGCATTGCCGGGCCGCGCACTCACTCCCATGTCCAAACCTCGCAGGGCGCGCTGGCCTTGTAGCTGGTGGGTGGCTTACGCTGGACCGGCGGTCTGCTCTGGCCACGATGATGCTGCTGCCCATCTGCGTGCAGGATACGGTAGAAACTGGACTCAGACGCCCGATATCGCCCCTGATCGGCCAGTTCCGGCACGATCTGGCTGGGCGGAAGGCTTGCGAACCCTGCGGAATTGCAGAGGCTTAGAATAGTCGCGCGCCCTTCGTCACTCAGCTTGTTCGCCGGTTCCGGGCGCGGCACGAGGGCGCGCTGATCGGCACGTATTTGACCGCCTTCTGTCCAGTGCCGCAATGTACGATCGCTGATTTCAAGCTCAGCTCAAGCTTTGGCCCGCTGCGCGTCAGAAGTGATGGCCTCATTGATCAGAGCAGCGGCAGTTTGGCGATGTAGGGTGCTGATCATACGTCCTCGTTCGGCGTGTCACAACGTCCCCCGGGCGGTGTGATCCGGCTGCCCCGGAATGCGCCTCAACCCTCCAGATCGCTGCCGCCTTTTTTCTGAGAATGAGCAGCGCGGCTGCCTTGGTCAGGGCTTTCTTCTTGCGCGCCAGTTGCCGCTCCAGATCCTTGACCCGTTTCTTTTCTTCCTTCGTCGCCTGACCCAGACGCGCCGTGCTGGCGCGATCCCTATCGTTCGCCTGTTCACACGCTGACCGCCTCGCTGTGATCTGTGCTGGATAAAGCCCGCGCTTGCGGCAGTACTCGGCCAGATCAGCCTCATTGGGCGCCGCCGTTTCAAGAACCGCCGCGAATTTGTCATGCGAGGACCAGCCCTCGGGGCCCGCATCCGCATCGGGCAAAAGCTGACCCTTGCCCCGCGCCGCGGCCCGCCACTTGTGCAGCGGCACCTCGGATACCCTTTCCTCATGCGACAGCTGCCGAATGGCCATGTTGTTCGGAGGCAGCATCCGCTTCAGCACTGCCGCCTTTCGTTCCGGTTAATATCCCAAATCATTGTCCTATCCCGCCATCCGAGAAATAGAGGAAAAGTGGAGGAGCGGACAACTTCCCTGACACTGGGGAGTCGCTGACGCTCCACGAGGGTCAGGCGCGCCTTGATCTGACGATCGTGGAGCGCGTTTGTCTGCATATGGACGCGGGTTCGCAGTCATGTGCGGGCCTTGACCAGCGCAGTGCGCGCGACCTGCAAGTCTCTGACAACAAGATGGTTCTCCGAGGTGAGGAGGACTGGCTCCGGTTTCAGGTCAGCGCCCATATGCGCCAGTATTCTTGCATCAACCGCATCGGTCTTGGCCCGTGTCCCGCAAGCTTCGGCAAAACGCCGTGCTTGTCGCGGGTTGACCCTGACCAACGGGGATTTGCCCGAAAGTGCCAAATCAAGTGCCCGATGATACGGCCGCGTTAGCATAGGCGGCTTGGTGCGATGTTGGCGGGGGCGTTCGCGCCGATCCGCGCAGAGCGCCTCAGACTGTCCGGCGCGCGGCCAGGCGGTGAAACCGGGGCGGTGCCAACTGGTTCAAGATGCGCGCAGGTCGTTTTTCCACGATGGCATGTCGGCCAAGCTGGTCCATTGCAGGTCAGGATTTGCGAAGAGGGGCCAGCGGCGCAGCAGCTGGAGGGTAGCAGATGAAAACGCATGTCAGAGCTCTGGTCATAGGCGGGGGGGCTGTCGGTGCCTCGGTCGCGTATCATCTTGCGAAAGCAGGGTGGAATACCTTGCTGCTGGAGCGCGACGAGTTGACTGCAGGCTCGACCTGGCACGCTGCCGGTTTGCTGCCACTGTTCAACATGAGCTATGCGACCAGCCATATTCACGATTACAGCGTGAAATTCTACAAGACGCTCGAGGCCGAGACGGGCCTGAATGCAGGCTTTTCGGTCGTGGGCAACCTGCGCATGGCGCAGTGCCAGGAACGTATGGACGAATACATGCTCTATGCGGCGACCGCCGAATCGGTTGGCATTCCCTATGAATGGATGACGCCTGGCCAGATCAAGGACCGCTGGCCGCTGGTGCGCACTGAGGATTTGGTCGGCGCGATTTTCCACCCCACGGACGGCTATATCAACCCGGCCGATGTGACCCAGGCCATGGCCAAGGGCGCGCGTCAGCACGGTGCCGAGATCATGCGCAAGGCGCAGGTCGATGGCTATCGCTGGACCGGGTCGGAATGGGTCGTGACCTGCACGAAGATGGTGGAAAAGGGCGGCAATCTGGTGCCCTCGGACGAACAATTCGAGATTGTCGCCGAGCATGTCGTGACTTGTACGGGCAACCACGCCCAGCGCACGGCGCGGCTTTTGGGCATCAAGATGCCCGCCATCCCGGTCGAGCATCAGTTCATCTGCACCGAGCCCGATGCCGCGCTGGTCGAATATCGCAAGACCAATCCCGAGCATCCGGTCCTGCGCGATGCTGATGCGAAATGGTATGTCCGCGAAGAGCGCGGCGGCTGGATTCTGGGCCCCTATGAGCGCAACGCGCCTGCGCGTTTCCTCTACGATGTGCCGGAAACCTTCCGCGCGGATCTGTTCCCGCTTGATCTGGAGCGGATCGAGGAAGAATACATGTCGATGATCCACAGGATCCCGTCATCAGAGACGGTGGGTCTGAAGGATGATTATAACGGTCCGATCTGCTACACGCCGGATGGCAATCCGCTGGTCGGCCCGGCACCGGGGCTGCGCAACATGTGGCTGGCCGAAGGGTTCAGCTTCGGGATTACGGCTGCTGGCGGCACGGGATATTACCTCGCGCAGATGATGGTCGAAGGCGAGGCCGAGATCGACATGGCCAGCCTTGACCCCAAACGCTACGGGTCCTGGATGACCACGGAATATGCCGCGCGCAAGAATGAAGAAGCGTATGAGCATGTCTATATCCTGCACCACCCGGATGAAGAGCGCGAAGCCTGCCGACCGCTGCGCACAGCCCCCTGCTATGACCGAGTGAAGGCGCGCGGCGCGCAATTCGGTCAGGTGAATGGTTGGGAACGGCCGAACTATTACGCGCCCGAGGGGTTCGACGATCATGCCGCCCGCAGCTTCCGGCGCGGGGGCTGGTGGCAATATGCGGTCGAAGAGGCCAAGGCGATCCGCGAAGGCGTGGGCATGATCGACGCGACCGCGTTCACCAAGCATCTGGTGCGCGGCCCCGGCGCGACGCAGTTTCTGGACTGGTTCACCTGCAACAAGCTGCCGAAAACCGGCCGCATCAATCTGACCTATGCGCTGACAGCCGCCGGGACAGTGCGCACGGAATACACCATTGTCAGGCTTGCCGAGCATGAATACTACCTGATCTCGACAGGGGCCTTGACCGAGTATGACGGTGATTTCCTGCGCAAGGCGGCTGAGGACAAGATGGCCGAATTCGGCTGGATCGATATCCATGACGTGACCACCCAATGGGGCGTGTTTGCGGTGGCTGGTCCGAAATCGCGCGATCTGCTGGGCAAGCTGGTCAGGGATGCAAGCCCTGAAACCGTGCTGTCGAACAAGCGCTTCCCGTGGCTGTCCGCGCGCAATATCGAGCTGGGCATGTGCCCGGTGCGCGCTGTGCGTGTGGCCTATACCGGCGAATTGGGCTGGGAATTGCATCACCCGATCGAGATGCAGAATTACCTGTTCGATCAGTTGATGGCCGCAGGTGAGGATGTGGGGCTCAAGCTGGTCGGCGCTCGTGCGCAGAACTGGCTGCGGCAGGAAAAATCCTATCGGGCGTTCGGCAATGAACTGGGCCGCGATGCCACGCCGATGGAGGCCGATCTGCCGCGCTTCATCGACATGTCCAAGGAGTTCCACGGCAAGGCCGCGATGGAGGAAACCGGGCTGCGCGCGAAATGCTGCACGCTGCTGATTGATGGGCCGTCGGATGCCGACCCATGGGGCCGCGAGGCGCTCTATCTGGGCGATACCAAGATCGGGCGGCTGACCTCGGGGGGCTATTCGGTGGCGTTCGGCAAATCCATCGGCATGGGCTATGTCCGCCCGGATCTGGCGGTGGAAGGCACCAAACTGCAAGTGCGGATGCTTGATCAGCTTTGGGATGCGACGGTCACCTGTGACAGCCCCTATGACCCGAGCAATGCCACGATCCGCAAGGACGGCTGAGGCAGTCTACGGCAAGAGCGCGCGCCAGTCATTATGCGCTGGCGCGAAGCCCAGAAGCGTCTTGGCTTTTGCATTGGTATAGAAACTTTCCTGCGGCCCGATCTGGCGCTGCAGGGGAACGCCCTGATAGAAGCGCGCAATCAGCGCGTCTGTGTCCAGCCCCACGGAATGGGTGTCATTGGCGACATTGAACACTTCATAGCCCAGCCCGCCCGTGTGCAGGCAAAGCTCTACCATCTGCGCCAGATCGCGCGCATCGATATAGGCGAAGATGTTGCGCCGCCGTAGCGCGGGATCCGCCAGATAGGCTGGAAAATCGCGCGCATACTCCTGCGGTTCGATCACATTATTGATCCGCAACCCGTAGATATCGGCCCCGCTACGGCGCTGAAATGACCGCGCTGTCGCCTCATTCACCACTTTCGACATGGCATAGCTGTCCTCGGGAATGGTCGGGTGATCTTCATCCACGGGCAGATAGTCGGGCTTGCGCTCGCCATCTGCGAAACACACGCCATATGTCGTCTCGGAGGAGGCGAAGATGATCTTGCGCACGCCGAATTTCAGCGCGGCATCGATCACGTTATAGGTGCTCAGGGTGTTGACGCGGAAGCATTCATTGTCGCTTTTCAGCAGGATACGCGGCACAGCCGCGAAATGCACGACCGCATCGAAGCGCGGAACACCGGTGCCGGGATCGAGCTCGTCCAGACCCGTATAGCTTGCCATGACATCGAAAACCTGCCCGGCATCCGTCAGATCGGTGATCCGGTTGTCCAGACCCGGCAGATCGAGCGGCAGCAGATCGACATTCAGCACACGATGCCCCAGTGCGATCAGATGGGCGACAGCGTGGCGTCCGGCCTTGCCGGACCCGCCGGTGAACAGAATTCGCATCGGGCGTTCCTTTCGTGTTGCTCTGTGATTGGTAACCTGCCGCCTGAGTAGCGGCAAGCTGCGGATTGTCTTTGCGGGGCTTCGCGCCTAGCTTGCAGGGAAACACGCAAAGGGCCGCATATGACAAACCCGCTTCTTGCCGATTGGCAGACCGAATTCCGCCTGCCCCCGTTTCAGGACATCCGTGACGCGGATTTCGCCCCGGCCTTTGACGCGGCGCTGCAGGCGGGGCGCGCGGCCTATGCTGCGATTGCCGAGAACCCGGAGCCGCCGACATTCGCCAATACCATTGCGGCCATGGAACAGGCTGATGACCTGCTCGACCGCGTGGCCGGGGTGTTTTTCAACCTCGCGGGCAGCGATTCGACCCCGGAACGCGAGGCGCTGCAGCGCGATCTTTCCCCGCAGCTCTCGGCATATTCCTCTGAAATCGTGAATAACAAGGCCCTGTTCCAGCGCATTGAAACGCTCTGGGATGCGCGCGACACACTGGGGCTGGATGCCGAACAGGCCCGCGTTCTGATGCTCTATCGCCGCATGTTCCTGCGCGCCGGGGCCGCGCTGGAAGGGGCCGAGGCCGCGCGGCTGACCGAGGTGAAATCGCGCCTTGCCAGTCTGGGGACGCAATTCACCCAGAACCTGCTGGCAGATGAACGCGAATGGATGATGCCGCTCGACGATCTGGCGGGGCTGCCGGGTTTTGTGATCTCCACCGCGCGCGCGGCCGCCGAGGAGCGGGGGCGCGAGGGGTATGTGATCACGCTGAACCGCTCGCTGATCGTGCCATTCCTGCAGTTTTCAGAACGTCGCGATCTGCGTCAGAGGGCCTATGAGGCCTGGGGCGCGCGCGGGGCCAATGGGGGCGCGACTGACAATCGGGCGATTGCCGCAGAAATCCTTGCGCTGCGGGCTGAACGGGCGCAGCTGCTGGGCTACGAGAATTTCGCGCGCTACAAGCTGGAAACCGAAATGGCAGGCAGCCCTGAGGCGGTGCGCGATCTGCTGATGCAGGTCTGGGAACCGGCGCGGGCAAAGGCGCTGGCGGATGCCGCGAAACTTGAAGCGATGCTGCACGCCGATGGCCATTCCGGCGCGCTTGAGCCCTGGGATTGGCGCTACTATGCCGAGAAACTGCGCAGCCTTGAGCATGATCTCGATGAAGCGGCGTTGAAACCCTATCTGGCGCTGGAAAACATGATCGCTGCGGCCTTTGATTGCGCGCATCGGCTGTTCGGGCTGGAATTCCGCCCGCTCGATACCCCGCTCTACCACCCGGATGCCCGCGCCTGGGAGGTCACGCGCGAGGGCCGGCATATGGCCGTGTTCATCGGGGATTATTTCGCGCGGTCCTCGAAACGGTCAGGGGCCTGGTGTTCGACCATGCGCGGGCAGCGCAAGCTGGGCGGCGAGACACGGCCCATCGTGGTGAATATCTGCAATTTCGCCAAGGGTGATCCGGCGCTTTTGTCCTATGATGATGCGCGCACGCTGTTTCACGAATTCGGCCACGCGCTGCATCAGATCCTGTCGGATGTGACGCATGGGTT